>JBGPZN010000011.1:0-17713 GCA_041493815.1 Methylomirabilia bacterium | reverse complement strand
TGAAGATCGTCCTTCCCGATCTGGACGTCACGCTGATCGAGTCACGTCAACGCCGAGCCTCCTTTCTGAGTGCGGCCGTGAGAGAGCTCGGGCTGGCTCGAGTCCGTGTCGTCAGCACCCGTGTGGAGGGTGTCCCGGAGGGGCTTCTCGGTGCCTTTGGGGCGGTTGTCATGCGCTGCGCGGGCGGCATGAAGGAGCTCTTGCCTTCGGTATCTAAGCTCGTCTCACCTGGCGGCATGGTCGTTTGCTCCGGGCCACCTGTCCGAAAACCCCTTGAAGGTGGCGAATGGGTGGAGGTTCGGGGGTACAAGCCGGGGCGAACTAGACTCTTTGCGGTGTTCAGAGTCTGATCCTGGGTGTGCGAATCGAATCTTGTGAATCGTGGAACACCGGGCTACAGTCCCGTAGGCGCGATGGCTACCGTCGTGACCGACAAATGCTGAGCTCGATGTTCCCCGTGGAACTCTGTGTGAAATGCCTAAGGCCATAGCGGTCGTCAACCAAAAGGGTGGGGTCGGCAAGACTACGACTGCTGTGAACCTGGCGGCCGGCCTTGCTTTGGCCGAACGACCCACCCTTCTCGTCGATCTCGATCCTCAGGGAAACGCGACCACTGGCCTAGGGATACAGAAGGTGGGGCTTCACCCCACGGTCTATCAGGTCCTTCTGGGTGCCGAGACCGCGGAGAAAGCGATCAAGCCGACGGCCCTCTCTCATCTGCGCATTCTTCCCTCGGATATCGACCTGGTCGGGGCAGAGATCGAGCTCGTTGGCCTCGAGCACCGAGAGAGTCGGCTCAGAGACGCGCTGAAAGCCACGAATACGTTGGGCTGGACGATCATCGACTGTCCACCCTCGCTCGGCCTTCTCACCATCAACGCCCTCGTCGCGGCAGACACGGTGCTAGTCCCTCTCCAGTGCGAGTTCTACGCGCTCGAGGGACTCACCCAGCTCCTCAAGACCGTCAAGCTCATCCGCGAGCGTCTGAATCCCCGCCTCCGAGTCGGCGGCATTGTGCTTACGATGTTCGACGGCCGGACGAGCATGGCGACCCAGATACGCGACGAGGTTCACCGATACTTCCCGGGCGAGATCTTTGAGACTGTGATTCCCCGCAACATCCGGCTCAGCGAGGCTCCAAGCTATGGCAAGCCAGTGATGCTTCATGACCTTCGTTCGAACGGCGCGATCGCATACCTCGAGCTGACCCGTGAGGTCCTAAAGCATGCATAAACGCGGACTTGGACGAGGCCTTGGTGCGCTGCTCTCCGCCAGCCCAACGGAGGCCGATACGCTGTTGGAGGTCGGCGTCGAGGAGATCGAGCCAAACCCCAATCAGCCAAGAAAAGCGTTCAGTCCCAATGCTTTAGATGAACTGACCGCCTCGATCAGGGCCTCGGGTGTAATCCAGCCAGTGATCGTCAGGCGACAAGGTGCGGGATATCAGCTAGTTGCGGGCGAGCGTCGCTGGCGCGCGGCACGCCAGGCCGGTCTCCCCCGCATCCCGGCGCTCGTGCGTGAGGTGACGGACGCCGAGAGCCTCGAGCTGGCCCTGGTGGAAAACCTCCTCCGCGAGGACCTCAATCCGATGGAGGAGGCGGAGGCGTTCGATAAGCTCCTCGTGCGCTTCGGCTGGACCCAGGAAGAGCTGGCGCAGCGCATTGGCAAAGAGCGGAGCTCGATCGCCAACACCCTGCGGCTGCTGCGCCTACCGGCGTTGATCCAGGACGATCTGCGCGGCGGACGCCTCACGATGGGCCACGCGCGGGCGTTGCTCGCGCTGACGACGCCGACCGAGCAGCTCAAGCTGCGCGACGACATCCTCGCCCACGACTGGTCCGTGCGCGCGACCGAGGACACCGTGCGGACCGCCACGGCCGGGCGGCCGCCCCGCCCGAAGCAGCGGCGCCGCGCGGCCGAGATGACCGCCCTCGAGGAGGCGCTGCAGCGCGCACTCATGACTCGCGTGCGCCTCGTCGGGAGCGAGCGGATGGGGCGGATCGAGGTCAGCTACGCCAACGCCGACGAGCTGGAACGGCTCGCGGGATTGCTCGGCGCGCGACACTGACGTCATGCGAGCCGAGCGCGTCGTCGTTGGTATGAGCGGAGGTGTCGACTCCTCCGTGGCCGCCGCCCTCCTCGTGGAGGCCGGCGGCGACGTGGTGGGCGTCACGATGCGCGTGTGGGCGTGGCAGGAGTCCGCGGAGCCCGCCTCGCGCTTCGGCTCGTGTTGCGGCAGCGAGGCCGTGGACGACGCCCGTCGCGTCGCCGGCGTCCTCGGCATCCCCTACTATCTGCTCAACATGGCTGACGAGTTCGATCGCGCGGTCATCGGGCCCTTCGCCGAGAGTTACCGGCGTGGACGCACGCCGGTGCCGTGCGTCGCCTGCAACACCGATTTGAAATTCGGCTCGTTGCTGGCGCGCGCGCGGGCGTGGGACGCCGCCGCCGTGGCGACCGGGCACTACGCGCGCGTCGCCCACGATGCCGCCGCCGGCCGCTGGACCCTTCGGCGCGCGCGCGATCTGCGCAAGGATCAGTCCGACTTCTTGTGGCCGCTCACGCAGGCGCAGCTCGCGGCCGCGCGCTTTCCGGTCGGCGAGCTCACCAAGGACGAGGTGCGCGAGCATGCGCGGCGGCTCGGGCTGGCGACGGCCGACAAGCCCGAGAGCCAGGAGATCTGCTTCGTTCCCGACGGCGACTATCGCGAGTATTTGAGGACGCGCGATCCCTCGACGTTCCGGCCCGGGTCGGTCGTCGATCGCGCCGGCCGCACGATCGGCCGCCACGCCGGCGTCGCCGGCTTCACGATCGGCCAGCGCAAGGGCCTCGGCCTCGCGAGCAGCCGGCCACTGTACGTCGTCGACCTCGACGCCGACACGGATCGCGTGACGGTCGGCGACGCCGTCGACCTCGAGCGCGACCGGCTCGAGGTCAGCGGCGTCAACTTCATCGGCGGCCAGACGCCGGCAGCGCCGCTGCGCGTGACCGCGAAGATCCGCCACAATCACGAGCCGGCGCCGGCGACGGTCCGCGCGCTCGGGGCGGCGCGCGCCGAGGTCGTCTTCGACGTGCCCCAGCGCGCGATCACGCCGGGCCAGTCATGCGTGTGGTACCGCGGCGACGAGGTCGTGGGGGGCGGCGTCATCGAGCGCTACAGCCGTTGACACGCGACAGAATCGCGTGATAGTTTTCACAAACCTTCAGCGGCATCACGAGACCGGGGGAATCTGCCTCATGCATCTGCGTGGCTCCGACTGGCGCGGCTGGCTCGCGTGCGCGATCATCTCGCTGCTGCTCGTGCTGCCCGCCGTGGTCCTGGCCGCCGAGAGCGGGGGAGAGCACGGCGGCGGCGGACTGATCAGCGTCGACAAGTCGCTCATCGTGCAGTTCGTCAACTTCTTCATCCTGCTGTTCATCCTGCAGCGCCTGCTCTACAAGCCGCTCCTGGCAAAGATGCAAGAGCGTACGGCCGCCATCAAGACCTCACTCGAGGAGGCGCAGGCGGTCCGCGCCGAGGCGGCGCGCCAGCAGGAGGAGAACGAGGCCCGGCTGCGCACGGCGCACGCCGAGGCCGCCGCCATCCGTGACCAGGCGTTGCGCGAGGCGGCCGAGGAGTCGCATAAGCACCTCGAGAGCGCCCAGGCCCAGGCGCGCAAGCTGGTGGACGACACCAAGGCCCAGCTCGACGCCGAGGTACGGCGCGCGCGGGAGGAGCTGCGCCGCGAGGTGAGTGACCTCGCGATCGCCGTCGCCGAGAAGCTCGTCCACCGCACGCTGCGCGAGGAGGACCACCGGCGCATCGTGGCCGAGGCGATCGCGGGCATGAAGACGTCGTGAAGACCTCGCCCGCCGTTGCCAAGTCCTACGCCAAGGCGCTGTTCGACCTGGCCCGCGAGCGCCAGCAGGCCGCCCAGGTCGAGGGCGAGCTCGAGCGCGCGGCGGCGCTGGTGAGCGGGGACAGGACGCTCGGCGCCGTGCTGGGCCGGCCGTGGATCAGCCCGGCCCACAAGCGTCGGCTCGCCGAGGAGATCGGCCAGCGGCTCGAGCTGTCCAAGCTCGGGCGCGACTTCCTGGGGCTGGTCGCCGCCGGCGGCCGGGCGGATCACCTCGGCGCGATCGCCGTCGCCTATCGCGGCATGCTCGACGCCGAGCAGGGACGTGTCCGCGCGCGGGTGCGCACGGCGGTGCCGCTGACCGAGAGCGATCGTACGGCGCTGGGCGCCCGCCTGAGCCGCGCGCTCGGCGGCAAGCAGGTGGTGATCGAGGAAGTCGTGGACAAGAACCTGCTCGGCGGCTTCGTCGCCGAGATCGGCAGCCTCATCGTGGACGGCAGTCTGAACGGTCAGCTGACCCGCTTGAGGGACCGGCTCGCGCGCGGGTAGGGGCGCGGGGTAGGGGCGGTAGTCGCACCTCTCGTCCCGAGAACGAAGAAGCGCCGACGGTGATCGCGGCGGGGTATGGGCGGGCGAAGCCCGGGTGCCCATACCCTGTCCAATGGAGATAGAGAATGATCAAGGCCGGTGAGATCAGCGAGATCATCAAGCGCCAGCTGGCGGGCTACGAGGCGGAGGTCGACCTCCAGGAGGTGGGCCGCGTCATCGAGGTCGGCGACGGCATCGCGCGCGTGTACGGGCTCGAGAAGGCCATGGCCGGTGAGCTGCTGCAGTTTCCCAACGACGTCGTCGGCATGGTGCTGAACCTCGAGCAGGACCAGGTCGGTGCCGTGCTGCTCGGCGACGACCGCGTCATCAAGGAAGGTGACACGGTCAAGCGCACGAGCCGCATCGCCCAGGTGCCGGTCGGCGAGGCGCTGGTCGGCCGCGTCGTCGACGCGCTCGGCCTGCCGGTCGACGGCAAAGGCCCCATCGCGACCACGGAGTTTCGGCCCATCGAGCGCTACGCGCCGGGCGTCGTCGACCGTCGCGGGGTCAAGGAGCCGCTGCAGACCGGCCTCAAGGCCATCGACTCGATGATCCCGATCGGGCGCGGGCAGCGCGAGCTGATCATCGGCGACCGCGGCACCGGCAAGACCGCCATCGGGGTGGACACGATCATCAACCAGAAGGGCCAGGACGTCTTCTGCTTCTACGTGGCCATCGGACAGAAGCGCTCGACGGTGGCCCAGGTCGTGAAGGTGCTCGAGGACGCCGGGGCCATGACCTTCACCACGGTCGTCGTGGCTTCCGCCTCGGAGCCGGCGCCGCTGCAGTACATCGCCCCCTACGCCGGCGTCACGATGGGCGAGTACTTCCGCGACAGCAAGCGCCACGCGCTGTGCATCTACGACGACCTCAGCAAGCACGCCACGGCCTATCGGCAGCTCTCGCTCCTGCTGCGCCGGCCGCCCGGTCGGGAGGCGTACCCGGGCGACGTCTTCTATCTGCACTCGCGCCTGCTGGAGCGCGCGGCCAAGCTCAACGACCAGCTCGGCGGCGGCTCGCTCACCGCGCTGCCGATCATCGAGACCCAGCTCGGCGACGTGTCGGCGTACATCCCGACCAACGTCATCTCGATCACTGACGGCCAGATCTACCTCGAGGCCGACCTCTTCTACGGCGGCGTGCGGCCGGCGGTGAATGTGGGTCTCTCGGTGTCGCGAGTGGGCGGCTCGGCGCAGATCAAGGCCATGCGGCAGGTGGCCGGCAAGCTCCGCCTGGACCTCGCGCAGTATCGCGAGCTGGCGGCCTTCGCGCAGTTCGGCTCCGATCTCGACCGCGCCACCCAGATGCAGCTCGCGCGCGGCCAGCGGATGGTCGAGCTCCTCAAGCAGGGCCAGTACCAACCGCTCACGGTCGAGAAACAGGTGGCGATCATCTTCGCCGGCTCCCAGGGGCTGCTCGACGACGTGCCGGTGGACGCGGTGCGGCCGTTCGAGGAGTTCTTCTACGGATGGCTGGAGCGCCGGCAGCCGCAGATCCTCGCCGAGATCCGCGACAAGAAGGAGATCAGCGACGCGCTCCGCGAAACGCTGACGCGGGCGATCACCGAGGCCAAGGCCGAGTTCGTCGCCGCCAAGGGGATCAAGGCCGCCTAGATGGCGACGCTCCGCGACATCCAGCGGCGGATCCGCTCGGTCCAGTCGACCCAGAAGATCACGCGGGCCATGAAACTCGTGGCCGCCGCCAAGCTGCGGCGCGCCCAGGAGCGTATCCTCGCCGCGCGCCCCTACGCCAACAAGATGGCCGAGCTGCTCGGCAACCTCGTCAGCGGCGACGACGGGGACGGCCATCCGCTGCTCGAGCAGCGCGAGGGGCCGCGCCGTCAGATCGTCATCATCACGGCCGATCGGGGTCTGGCCGGCGCGTTCAACTCCAGCATCATCCGGCGCGCCGTCGAGCTGATCCGCGAGGCGAGCGCGGCCGAGCTCACGCTGGTGGTCGTCGGCCGCAAGGCCCGCGATTTCTTCCGCCGCCGCCCGCACACGATCAAGCGCGACATGATCGGCTTCTGGGACCGGCTGGCCTATAGCCACGCCTGCGAGCTCGCCGACTACTTCATGCAGGAGTACCTCGACGACGAGGTGGACGAGGTCTTCCTCCTCTACAACGAGTTCCGGTCCGTCGCGTTTCAACGCCCCGTACGCGTCCAGCTCCTGCCGATTCCGCGCGCCGAGACCGGGGCCGGCGAGGAGGCGACCGAAGGGGTGGACTACATCTACGAGCCGAGCGCGAACGCCATCCTGGGCGACCTGCTGCCCCGGCACGTGCGGATGCAGGTGTACCGCGCGCTGATGGAGTCGCTGGCTGGGGAGTACGGCGCCCGCATGACCGCGATGGAAGCCGCCACCAAGAACGCCAAGGACATGATCGAGGTCCTGACGATCCAGTACAACAAGGCCCGCCAGGAGAAGATCACCAAGGAGCTGCTCGACATCGTGGGCGGCGCCGAAGCCCTCAAGCAAGGCAGTGCGAGCTGAGGCCGGCCGCGGCCGAGGCGAGCCTGCGAACGAAGGAGCGGAGGCATGAGCACGGGGAAGATCGTTCAGGTCATCGGGCCGGTCGTCGACGTCGAGTTCGAGCCCGGCCGGCTGCCGTCGATTTACAACGCGCTGATCGTGCTGGGCGTGGAGCAGAAGGACGTCTTCGCCTACTCGTCGAAGCTGACGCTGGAGGTCGCGCAGCACATCGGCGAGGCCCAGGTGCGCACGATCGCGATGGCGTCCACCGACGGGCTCACCCGCGGCATGAGCGTCGAGGACACCGGCGCCCCGATCTCGATCCCGGTGGGCAAGGAGACGCTCGGCCGCATCATCAACGTCGTCGGCGAGCCCGTGGACAAGGGCCCGGCCATCAACACCAAGAAGACGTATCCGATCCACCGCCCGGCGCCGTCCTTCGAGGATCAGTCGACGAAGGTCGAGATGTTCGAGACCGGCATCAAGGTCGTCGATCTCCTGGAGCCGTACAGCAAGGGCGGCAAGACGGGGCTGTTCGGCGGCGCCGGCGTCGGCAAGACGGTCTTGATCATGGAGCTGATCAACAACATCGCCAAGCAGCACGGCGGGATCTCGGTCTTCGCGGGGGTCGGAGAGCGCACGCGCGAGGGCAACGATCTGTACCACGAGATGAAGGAGTCGGGCGTCATCGAGAAGACCGCCCTCATCTTCGGTCAGATGACCGAGCCGCCGGGCTCGCGGCTTCGCGTGGCGCTGACCGGCCTCACCGCCGCCGAGTACTTCCGGGACGAGGAAGGCCAGGACGTCCTCCTCTTCATCGACAACATCTTCAGATTCACGCAGGCCGGCTCCGAGGTGTCCGCGCTCCTCGGGCGGATGCCGTCGGCGGTCGGCTACCAGCCGACGCTGGGCACCGAGATGGGGCAGCTGCAGGAGCGCATCACGTCCACCAAGAAGGGCTCCATCACGTCGGTGCAGGCGATCTACGTCCCCGCCGACGACATCACCGACCCGGCCCCGGCCACTGCCTTCGCTCACCTCGACGCCACCACCGTGCTCTCGCGCCAGATCGCCGAGCTCGGCATCTACCCCGCCGTCGATCCGCTCGCCTCCACCTCGCGCATCCTCGACCCGAACATTCTCGGCGACGAGCACTACGCCACCGCCCGGGCGGTGCAGTCGATCCTGCAGCGGTATCGCGACCTGCAGGACATCATCGCCATCCTGGGCATGGAGGAGCTGTCCGACGAGGACAAGCTGGTGGTGGGCCGCGCCCGCAAGATCCAGCGCTTCCTCTCCCAGCCCATGTTCGTGGCCGAGGCCTTCACCGGCACGCCCGGCCGCTACGTGAAGCTCGCCGATACGGTGAAGAGCTTCAAGGAAGTCGTGGAGGGCAAGCACGACGAGCTGCCCGAGCAGGCCTTCTACCTGGTGGGCGACATCGGCGAGGCGATGGACAAGGCCAAGAAGCTGCGCGAGGTGCAATAGGTGGCCGAGCGTCTCAGCCTGGAACTGGCCACGCCGACCCGGCTGGTCGTCTCGGCCGAGGCCGACGAGGTCGTGGTGCCCGGCGGCCAGGGGTACTTCGGCGTGCTGCCCGGTCACGCGCCGATGCTGGCGGCGCTGGGCATCGGCGAGGTGATCTACCGGATCGGGCGCGACGAGCATCACGTGGCGGTCTCCGGCGGCTTCGCCGAGGTTCGCAACGACAAGGTGATCATCCTGGCCGACTCCGCCGAGACGCCGGCCGACATCGACCGCGCCCGGGCCGAGCTGGCGCGCGAGCGGGCCGAGGCGCGCCTGAGCGGCCGCAACCAGGAGGAGATCGACTACACTCGCGCGGCGGCCGCGCTGGCCCGCGCCCTGACCCGGCTTCAGGTAGCCGGCCGCGGCCAGTAAGAGTTGACACACAAGGAGGCAGCATGAGGATCCCGAGCCGACTGCTTACCCTCGTCCCGGTCGTTGCCGTCACGGTTGCGACTCTGGCGGTGCCCGGCGCCGCCGGCCCCGACAAGATCGCGTATCCCGCCAACTGGAAGGATCACGTCCTCTATACGACCGTCGATCGCTACGACGTCAAGCAGTACCGCGAGCTCTACGCCAGCACGCAGGCGGCGGTCGACGCGATGAAGGCCGGCAAGGCACTGCCCAACGGCACCGTGCTCACCCTGATCCAGTACAAGGCCCAGGTCGACGCGGCCGGCACTCCGATCAAGGACGCCAAGGGACGCTTCGTGAAGGGTGATCTGATCGCGCACGCCGTCATGGAGAAGCGGGCGGGGTGGGGGACCGAGTACCCCGCCGAGTGGCGCAACGGCGACTGGGAATACGCCGCCTTCGGCGCCGACACCAAGCTCAACGAGAAGGCGAACTACAAGGGCTGCTTCGAGTGCCACAAGCCGCACGAGAAGATGGACTACGTCATCTCGTTCGCCGCCGTCCGCGGGGGTCCCGTCCCGACCACCGCGCCCAAGCCGGACGTGAAGATCGCCGGCTTCGCCTTCGGGCCGAACAAGCACGCGGGGACGGTGGGCCAGCCGGTGACCTGGCTCAACGAGGACGACTCGCCCCACCAGATCACGATCGTCAGCACCAAGGAGCGTTCGCCGATCCTGCTCAAGGGCCAGAGTGCCGTCATGGGCTTCAACACGGCCGGCACATTCGAGTACATCTGCGGTCTCCACACCAGCATGAAGGGCACCGTCGAGATCAAGTAGCCCTCTGCCCTGCGGAGCGGGCGGCCTGCCCGCTCCGCGGGGCACGTCGCCGTCCCGCCGCTCCGCAACCGTGCATTCGGCCGATCGGCCGCGGTGGCGTACGCCTTGCTCCTTCGTCGCGCATGCTGACAATCCTGATCGCGGACGACGAAGCCCACGTAGTCGAGCTCGTACGGATCACGCTGGAGGACGACCGGGTCCGGGTGGTGGAGGCCCCGGACGGTGCCACCGCCCTCCTGCTCGCCGCGGAGCTGGAGCCGGAGCTGATCTTTCTCGACGTCAACCTGCCGGATCTGAGCGGCCTGGACGTGTGCCGGCGCCTGCGGCGCGAGCCGAGGCTGGCGGGAGCGCGCATCGTCATGCTCACGGCCGCCGCCCAGCAGGTCGACATCAGTCGGGGCCTGGCGGCCGGCGCCTCACAGTACTTGACCAAGCCGTTCTCGCCGGTGCGCCTGCTGTCGATGGTGGAAGGGCTGTTGCCGAGGGCGGCATGGCTTCCCGAATAGCGGCCGCCGAGCTGCAGAGCCTGCGCCGCGCCGAGGACGTCCGCCGGCTGTATCATCAGCTGCAGCGCTCGATCTGCCAGTCGCTGCTCGGCCTCGCGAACGCGCTCGAGGCCAAGGATCCGTACACGCGCGGGCACTCCGAACGTGTCGGCGCCTGGGGCCGGCGGCTCGGCACGGCGCTGGGGTTGCCGGCGGACGACATCGACGCCGTCACCCAGGCCGGGCTGCTGCACGACATCGGCAAGATCGGCGTGCCGGAGGCGGTGCTGCGCAAGCGGGGCGCGCTCGGTCACGACGACTGGACGCTCATGCGCAACCATCCGATGGTCGGCTCCCAGATCGTCGCCCCGTTCGAGTTCTTCGCGGGCGGAGCCGCCGTCATCCGGCATCATCACGAGCGCTGGGACGGCAGCGGCTATCCCGACGGGCTCGCCGGCGCGGCGATCCCGCTCGGCGCGCGCATCGTCGCCGTGGCCGACGTCTTCGACGCGCTCACGTCCGATCGTCCCTACCGGGGCGCGCTGCCGCGCGACACCGCGCTCGCCTACCTCAGCGAGGAAGCCGGACGTACGCTCGATGCCGACGTCGTCGCCGTGTTCCTGGACCTCGTGTACGTCGCCGACCCGGCCTGACCGCATGCGCGCGCTCGACGAACCCCTGCCTCGCGCCCGGCCCGGCCTGCTCCACGGCACGCCGGTGGCGGCGCTCGTCGGGCTGGCCGCGGTGTGGGCGATGGCGATGGCGACCTTGCCGGAGGCGGCCGTCCGCGTCGCCGGGCTCGCCGTCGCCCACGGGGCGCTGCTGGGCACGGCGCTGGCGTGGACGTCCACGGGCGGTCGGCGGGACCGCTGGGCGCCGCTCGAGGCCGGGCTCGTCCTGGGCGGTGCCGCCGCCTGCGCAAGCCTGCACCCGTGGGGCTCGCTCGCGTACGTCGCCGTGCCGGCGTGGCTGGCGTGGCGGCGCGGTGCGTGGCTCGGCGCCCGCGCGTGGCAGTCCGCCCCGGCCGTCGCCGGCGGCGCGCTCTTCGGCCTGGTGCTCGGCGCCCACTTGCTGGTGAACACCGCGCTGACGTTCGGCTACCGCGTGCGCACCGGGCCCCTGGTCGAGCTGGCCGGCTGGTGGGCGTACGACCTCGGCGCCAACGTCCTCGCCGCCGAGGCGTTCTTCCGGGCCGCGCTGTTTGAGCGCGCCTATCGCCGCTGGGCGTTCGCTCCGGCCGTGGCGCTGGCGACGGGCGCGGCCGTTCTGCGCTACCTCGCCGATCCGTTGTTGCCCCGCTCACTCGGCATGGCCGCCGGCGCCACCTTCTACATCGCGCTGCTGGGCGCCGGCAGCTGCTGGTTCTTCGCTCGCACGGGCAGCCTGGGCCCGTCGCTGGCTGCGGCGACGGTCTTCTTCGGCGCCTACCGGCTGCTGGCGCCGCGCTGAGGGGATGCGTGGCGATCGTCATCGCGCTGGCCCTGGCCGTGATCACGCTGGCCGTCGCGCACTCGGGCGCCGACGCCGCCTCGCCCTGGCGCCACGCCTACCACGTCCCGGTGGTGGTGGCCGCGCTTCGATACCGCAACGGCGGCACGCTGGCGGCGCTGGCCGCGGTGTTCCTCTACGCCCCCTTCGTGCTTCCCGCCCTCGAGCGGGAGGGCGCGACGCCGGCCGTCCTCGAGGGGCTACTGACGTTCGCGCTGCTGCTCGGCGTCGGCGTCCTCAGCGCGGCGCTGGCCGGCGGCGTCCGGCGGCAACGCGCGCGCTACGAGACGCTCGCCACCGTCCAGCGGGCGCTCGACGGCGACACCCCGATCGATCTCGCGGTGGCCCGCCTGCGCGCATGCCTGCAAGGGCGCCTCGACGCCACCGTCGGCCTGGCGGTGCACGACGGCACCCGCCTGGTGGTGGCCGGCGGCGGCCGCGTCGCGCGGGGCTCGGCGGTCGCCCACGTGCTGGTCAGCGGCGCGCCGCTGTTCGTCCCCGACGCGGGCGGGCGGGGCGCACTCCGCCGCTGCTTCGTCGCGCCGCTGGGCGGACGCGGCGGCGTGGTCGGCGCGCTGGCCATCGAGCGCGCCGGTGACATCGCCGCCGACGAGCGGCGCTGGCTGCCCGTGCTCGCGGCCCACGTCGGCCTGGCGCTGGAGAATGCGCGGCTGGCCGCCCGCCAGCGCCGGTTCGCCGACGAGCTGGCCGAGAAGGTGGCCGCCGCCACCCGCCGCGTCGTGGAGATGGACCGGATGAAGTCGGAATTCGTGGCCATCGCCTCCCACGAGCTGCGGACGCCGCTCACGGCGCTACAGGGATTCAGCGAGCTGCTCGCGATGCGGCGGTTCGCGCCGGCCGAGCTCGCGCGGATCGCCACCATCATGCGCGCCGAGACCGAACGCCTCGGCCGCATCGTCAACGACTTCCTCGACCTGGCGCGGCTCGAGCGCGGCCTCGCCCCGCCGCTGCGCCTGGCCCGGGTCGACGTCGGCGCGCTCATCGCCGACGCCGTCGAGGTGCTGCAGCGCGCGCGCACGACGCACCACTTCGAGGTCGACTGCGCCGACGGCCTGCCGCCGCTCGACGCCGATCCCGACGCGCTCGACCGCGTCGTGAAGAACCTCGTCTCCAACGCCGTGAAGTATTCGCCGGCCGGCAGCCGCGTGCGCGTCGCCGCCCGCGCGCAGGAGGCCCCGCCGGCCGTGGAGATCACGGTGGAAGACGAAGGGCCGGGCATCGCCGAGGCCGATCGCACGCGCATCTTCGAGCCCTACTACCGCACGACGGCCGGCGCCAAGGCCGCCGGCGGCGCCGGCCTGGGACTGGCCGTGGTGAAATCGCTCATCGACGCGCACGGCGGCACCATCCGCGCCGACAACGTCGCGCCGCACGGCACGCGGATGACGCTGATTTTGCCCGCGGTTCCTTGACACTCTGCGTCGCGCGCGTGTAGTCTTGCCCTCGTATGTCTCGCCGCGAAGAGATCGCACAGCGCATGGCCGACGCCGTCGTGAAGCGTCTCACCACGCGCAAGATCGTCGAGGTGCGCGACGAGGCGCCGGTGCGCGCGGCCATCCATCACGTCGTGGTCGCCAACATCGCCGCCGAGGAGCAGCTCGACGCCGACGCCCGCAAGCTCCTGCTCGATCACGCCAAGATGATCAAGGACTCCGCCGCCGACTATCGGGCGCTGCTCGGCAAGGTGAAGGAGAAGCTCGCGCGCGAGCGGGGATTCATCCTCTGATGCGGATGAGCCGTGAGCGTATCTTTTACCTGACCGACCTGATCATCAAGGAGCTGGGGGCGGTCGAGGGCGTGCGGGTGAAGGCGCCCGACGACGTGCGGCCCGAGATCATGCGCGTGCTCACCGAAGAGTCCAAGCTCGAGGAGTCGATCGACAGCGAAGTGCGCAAGACCCTGTCCACCTACTCACGCCCGATGCCCGAGGGCAGCCATGAGTGGGAGGTGCTCTACCAGAAGACGCGGCAGGAAGTGTACAGGCGGAGGTTCCGACTGTGACGCGCCTGGTGGTCGGGATCACTGGTGCCAGCGGCTCGATCTACGGCATCCGCTTGCTGGAGGTGCTGCGCACCACCACCGACATCGAGCTGCACCTCGTCGTCTCCGCGGCCGGCCGGCGTACGCTGGTGGAGGAGACCGACTTCAGCGTGGCCGACGTGGAGGCGCTGGCCCACCATCACTACGACGTCAAGGACATCGGCGCCACGCTGGCCTCCGGCTCGTTCCGGACGGCGGGGATGGTCATCGCGCCCTGCTCCATCAAGACCGCAGCCGGCATCGCCGCCTGCTACGCCGACACGCTCCTGACCCGCGCCGCCGACGTGACGCTCAAGGAAGGCCGGCCGCTGATCCTGCTCGTGCGGGAGACGCCGTTGCATCTCGGCCACCTGCGCGTGTTGACGTCGCTGGCCGAGATGGGCGCGGTCGTGCTGCCGCCGATGCCGGCCTTCTACAACCGCCCCAAGGAGCTGGACGACATCATCAACCATACCGTCGCGCGCGTGCTCGACCGGTTGCAGCTGCCGCAGACGCTGGTCAGCGAGTGGCGGGGCACGAGCCCGCGCGCCCCGAGGCCCGCCGGTGGTTGACCTCTCGGTCGTCATCCCCGCCTACAACGAGGAGGAGAACCTGCCGTACCTCTGGCCCGAGCTGCGCTCGGTGCTGGAGCCGCTTGGGCTGACCTTCGAGGTGGTGTTTGTCGACGACGGCAGCCGGGACCGCAGCGCCGAGCTGATCCGGGGCTTTCGCGACGTCGATCCGCGCGTGCGGCTGGTGCGTCTCAAGGCCAACGCCGGGGAAACGGCGGCCACGGATGCCGGATTCAAGGCCGCCCGCGGACGCTGGGTCGTCACCATGGACGCGGATCTGCAGAACGACCCGAACGACATCCCGACCCTGCTCTCGCACCTCGACCGCTGGGACGCCGTCACGGGCTGGCGCGTCAACCGGGCCGAGGGCGACTCCCTGGTGCGCCGGATCTCCTCGCGCGTGGCGAACCGCACGCGCAACCTGATCAGCGATGAGTCGATCCAGGACAGCGGCTGCACGTTCCGGGCGTTCCGGCGCGAGTGCCTGCGCGGCCTCGTGCTCTATCGGGGCTTCCACCGCTTCATTCCCACGCTGCTCAAGATGCGCGGCTACCGCGTCATCGAGGTGCCGGTGCGCAACCGGCCCCGGCGCTTCGGCCAGTCGAAGTACGGCGTCCTCAACCGGCTCTTCGTCACCACCGCCGACCTGCTGGTGGTCCGATGGATGAAGAACCGGCTGCTCCGCTACGAGGTGGCGGAGGACCTGGGCGGCGAGCTCATCCACGAGTAGCCCGCGATGAACGTCCTGCTCGTCGGCCTCGGCCGCTGGGGCGAGAAGCACCTGCGTGTGCTCCTGCAGCTCGGCGCCACCGTGTGGGTGGCCGACGTCGCGGCCGCGCGCCGCGAGTGGGCCATCGGGCAGGGTGTGGACGGCGCCCGCGCGGTCGCCGATTTCCGGGAGGCGCTGCCGCACGTCGAGGCCGTGGACGTCGTCACGCCGGCCGACAGCCATCGGGCCGTCGCCGAGACGTGCCTGGCCGCCGGCCGCCACTGCTTCATCGAGAAGCCGCTCACCGTATCCGCGGCCGACGGGCGCGTGGTGGCGGCGGCGGCGCGGGCGGCGCGCCGCGTGGTGCAGGTCGGCCACATCTTCCGATTTCACCCGGTCACGGCGACGCTGCGGGCCGCGCTGGCCGCCAACCGGATCGGCGCCGTGCGCTATGCGACCGGCCGCTTCTCCGGCTTCAAGCGCCCGCGCACCGACGTCGGCGTCACCCACACCGACGCCATCCACTACTTCGACCTCTTCGCCTACCTGTTCGGCCGCGAGGCGACCAGTGTCGCGGCGCTCCAGCGTGACTTTCTCGGGCGTGGCCTCGACGACATGTCGTTGACCACGGTGTCCTACGGCGCGGTGCCGGTCATCGTCGAAGCCAACTACTTCGTTCCGGGCACGCACCGTGAGTGCGTGATCGTCGGCGAGCTCGGCGCGCTCGTGGCCGACTACGGCGCCTCCACCGTCACGCTCTATTCCGGCGAGCACCGGCGGCGGGGCCAGGCCTGGGAAGCGGTCGATACCGGCAAGGAGGATCTGCCGGCGCGTGGCGAGGAGCCGCTCCGCCTCGAGCTGGCCTCGTTTCTCGCCGCCTGCACGGAGGCCGGGCCCAACCCGGTGCCGGCGGAGGCCGGCGTGCACGCCCTCGAGATCGTCGAGGCCGCGGCCCGGGCCGCCCGGGTCGATCGCGCAGTCGCCATCGCCGAGATCCGCTGACCGCGCTCGGGCAGCCTCTGCCCCGAGCTGTGTTCGTGTGGAGACGCCGCCTGTTGGGCCTGACCAATAATTTGCTCCACCACCCATTGCGGCCGCGTTGAGGCGGATGCACCATAAGCTGTTGTTGTAAAAAGAATAATTGGGTTGGCGTCTCGTTCCACCCACCATAGACTCATGCTGTAGGTCACAACCGCGGTCCGACCCCCCCGTCACCTCGGACCGGCGATCCTTCCGACGGCTTCCCGTGGCAGCCAGCCACGGCGACTCTCACGACCACGAGCGACGAGGCAATCCCCATGCGGCTCCAAGAGCGCCGGCGGGTCGTCTTCACGCTCGTCCTCGGAGCCGTCCTCATCCTCTCCGCCGCGGCCGGGAGCCGCAGCCAGGAGCGGACGCTGGTGGCGGCCGAGCTCCATCAGAAGGCACTTCAGCGAGGCGCCGTTCGGGTCCTCGTGCAGATCGACGCCCCGTACGTGCCCGAGGGCCAGCTGCCGACCCCCGCGCACGTCGTCTCCCAGCGCCAGCACATCGCCTCGACCCAGGGCGTGGTCCGCAGAAGCCTGCGCGGTATTGCCCACCGGGTGGTCCGCGACTTCCGCGGCGCGGCCCCGGTGATGGCGCTCGAGGTCGGCCCCGACGGCCTGCGCATGCTGGAGTCGCTGCGAGGCGTGGTGACGCACGTGGTCGAGGACACGCCGCGCCATCCGGCGCTGGCGGAAAGCGTTCCGCGCATCCAGGCGGATCAGGCAGCGGCGCTCGGGTACGACGGCACGGGCGCGGTCATCGTGATCCTCGACACCGGCGTCGACAGGACGCATCCGTTCTTCCAGGACGGGTCCGGGGCGTCGCGCATCGTCCACGAGGCGTGTTTCTCGAGCAATTCCCTGGGCGCGACGACGCTCTGCCCCAATGGTCTGGAGCAGGACCTCAGTCCGGGCTCCGGGGACTCCTGCACCGCCGCCATCGACTGCGAGCACGGGACCCTCGTCGCCGGCATCGCCGCCGGCCGGGGCGCCAGCTTCGACGGCGTGGCGCCGGGCGCCGGCATCGTCGCGATCCAGGTCTTCTCGAGGTTCGACGATCCCGTGTTCTGTGGATCGCCCGCGTTCACGCCCTGCGTCGGCAGCTTCCCCTCCGACGAGCTCGAGGCCAGCGTCTATATTCGCGACACGCTGCTGGCGGCGCCGCTCTCCATGAACATCGCGGCCATCAACCTCAGCTTCGGCAGCGGAGCGTTTTCCGTCCCGTGCGACGCCAGTTTTCCCGGTGAGACGACCCTCATCACCGACCTGCGGGCGCGGGGCGTGGCCACCGTGGTCGCCTCCGGGAACGCTGGGCTCAACGGCTCACTCACCGCGCCGGCGTGCATCGGGTCGGCGATCAGCGTCGGGGCGACGACCGATCCTCCCTCCGAGACGATCGCGACGTTTTCCAATCGGGCGATCGGCATGAGCCTGCTGGCTCCGGGGACCTCCATCAATACCTCGGCTCCGGGCGGGGGATTCCAGATCGTCGACGGGACGTCGATGGCGGCCCCGCACGTGGCCGGCGTCTTCGCGATCTTCAAGCAGGCGGTGCCGAGCGCGACGGTCAGCCAGGTCCTGGCGGCGCTGCAGGCCACCGGCCAGTCGATCGGCGGGTTCAAGCGTGTCAGGGTCCTCGACGCGCTGGCGACCTTCTCGAACGTGGTCCCCACGGTCCAGTTCGGCAGCGGGAGCTACAGCGTGAACGAGGGGGACACGACCACCACGGCCACGATCACGGTGACCCGCACCGGGCCCGCCAGCGTGATCGCCACCACC
>JBGPZN010000293.1:0-4759 GCA_041493815.1 Methylomirabilia bacterium | reverse complement strand
GGCCTGCCGGCCGACTTCGACCTGCGCGCGAACCTGCACCCCCCGTACTTCGTGCCGGAGTCCAAGCGGGCCGACGCGCTGCTGCAGGAGTTCCAGGCCAAGAAGCTGCACATGGCCATCGTGGTGGACGAGTACGGCGGCACCGCGGGGCTGGTGGCGCTGGAGGACCTCCTGGAGGAGCTGGTCGGGGAGATCGCCGACGAGTACGACGAGCCGGAGCGGCTCATCCAGCGGCTGGACGAGTCGACGTTCCGTGTCTCCGGCAAGCTGCCGGTGGACGACCTCAACACGGCCACCGGCCTCCGGATCTCCAACGAGGCCTACGACACCGTCGGCGGCTGGGTGCTGGACCTCTTCGGTCGCGTGCCGCGCAAGTCGGAGCGCCGGGAGACGCCGGAGCTGATCGTCACCGTCGAGAAGGTGGAGCGCACCCGCGTGGTCGAGGTGCTCATCGCCCTGCGCAAGCCGGTGTCCACGGAGGCGGCGGCGTGACGGGCCTGCTGTGGCTGGCCGGGCTGTGCCTGCTGGTCACCATGTTCTTCTCGGCGGCCGAGATGGCGTTCATCGCGGCCAACCGGCTGCGGCTGCGGCACCTGGCCGCCGAGGGCAGCACGACCGCCGCCCGTTACCTCGAGGACTTCCGCCACCCGGAGCGGGTGCTCTCCACGGCGATGATGGGCGTCACCATCGCCCACATCGTGGCCGGCTCCGCGCTCACCTTCGCGCTGCTGCCCTCGCTGGGTGGCCTGGCGTGGGTGGTGACGACGGTGGCACTGACGCCGATCATGCTGATCTTCGGCGAGATCATCCCCAAGGCGGTGGCGCGAGAGTGGGCCACGAGCCTGATCCTGAGAATCTACCGCCCGCTCACCTGGGCCTCGATGGCGCTGGTGCCGTTCGTGGCCCTGGCCAACCTCGTGGTCACCGCGATCCTGCGCGCGTGCGGGGGCCCACGCGTGGACACCCGGCAGTTCGTCTCGCGGGAGGAGCTGAAGGCGCTGCTGCAGCTCGAGCCCGGCGAGGTCTCGGTCAGCACGCAAGAGGCCGAGATGATCGACAAGATCTTCGACCTCGGTGACACGACCGTGCGGGAGGTGATGGTGCCGCTGGTCGACGTCGTGATGCTGCCCGACACCGCCACCGCGGCCGACGCCATCGCGCTGGTGCAGCAGCGCGGCTTCTCGCGGATCCCGATCTACAGCCAGCGCGAGACCAACGTGGTCGGCGTGGTCACGGCCATGGATCTGCTGCGGCGGGGCGGCCAGGTGCGCGGGGTGCCCGAGCCGATGCGCCAGCCGACCTTCGTGCCGGAGACCAAGCGGATCGACGACCTGCTGCGCGAGATGCAGAAGGGGCGCAACCAGCTGGCCGTGGTGGTCGACGAGTACGGCGGCGCCACCGGGATCGTGACGCTGGAGGACATCGTCGAGCAGATCGTCGGCGAGATCCAGGACGAGCACGATCGTACGCCGGCCTCGGTCGAGCGGCTGCCCGACGGCAGCTACTGGGTATCGGCCCGCGCGCACATCGACGAGCTGAACGAGGCACTCGACTGGAACCTGCCCAAGCAGGACTACGAGACGGTAGCCGGTCTCGTGCTGGCGACGCTGCACCGGATTCCCCGGACCGGCGAGGAGTTCCAGATCCCCGGCTACACGATCACCGTGCTCGAGGCCGACGCCCGCCGGGTGGCGGTCGTGAAGATCGCTCCCCTGACGACGTCGGCACCGGCGGCTGGCGCCGCCTAGCCTCAACCCTCATCGAAGGAGGACAATGACGATGCCCGGCACCATGGTGGACTTTCCCTCGAACGGCGGCACGACCACGGGCTATCTCGCCACCCCGGCCACGGGCCCGGGCCACGGAGTCCTGGTCATCCAGGAGTGGTGGGGGCTGGTGGGCCACATCAAGAAGGTGTGCGATCGCTTCGCCGCCGAGGGCTTCTCGGCGCTGGCGCCCGACATGTACCACGGCCAGACGGCCAGCGAGCCCGACGGGGCCGGGAAGCTCTTCATGGCGCTCAACATCGGCCAGGCCGAGAAGGATCTGCGCGGGGCCGCCACGTATCTGGCCCGGCGCTCGTCGACGGCCAAGCTCGGCGCGGTCGGCTTCTGCATGGGCGGGCAGCTCGCCCTGTTCGCGGGCACGCTCAACCCGAGCGTCGGCGCCGTGGTGAACTTCTACGGCATTCATCCGAACGTGAAGCCCGACTACGGGAAGCTGTCCGGCCCGGTCCTCGGTCTGTTCGCCGAGAAGGACGGCTTCGTGACGCCTCAGGTGGCGAAGGACACCGACGCCGCCATCAAGAAGGCCGGCAAGCGGTCGGAGATCAACATCTATCCGAACGTCGACCACGGCTTCTTCAACGACGAGCGCCCTGACGTCTACAACAAGGCGGCGGCCGACGACGCCTGGCGCCGCACGCTCGCTCACTTTCGCCAGAATCTCACGTAGTCGGAGCAGGCGGGCGGGCCGGCGCCCGAGCCCGGCTCGCCCGCCCGCCCCCGCCCCCGGCCATTCACGGAGGAGACCTCGGTGATCAAGAGCATCGGGCTGCTGACCCGCAAGGACGGCATGACGCACGAACAGTTCGTCAGGCACTGGGTCGACATCCACGCGCCGCTCGCCCACGCGGTACCGAACCTGCGGCGCTACGTGCAGTCGCACATCCTGGCCGAGCGCAAGCGGCCGGACATTCCGGCCCACGACGTCGAGATCGACGGCATCGCCGAGCTCTGGTACGACGACGCCGAGAGCATGGCCCGGGCGATGGAGTCGCCGGAGTCGACGGCGCTGCACGCCGACGGCGCGCTCTTCATCGGCCGGATCAAGAGCTACACGGTGGAGGAACGAGTCATCGTCCCCGCAGGCTAGTGGCGGGGCGCTGGCTCCTGCTGGCCGTCCTCACCACGTCGTACGGCGCCGGCGCCTTCGGGATGCTCGGCATCTCCCCGCTGTCGCCGAGCCTCGTCGAGGGCTTCGCGCTATCACGCCTGCAGGTGGCGCTCATCGTCCCCTCGATCTATCTCGGCGGACTCTTCTTCTCGCTGCCGGGCGGGCGGCTGGCCGACGGGCTCGGGGTGCGGAAGAGCTTCCTGAGCGGCCTGGCGCTGGGCGCCGCCAGCGATCGCTGGCTGACCGGACAGCGCTCGCTGTGGCTGACCCTCACCGGCGCCGTCGGCGCGATCATCTTCGCCGCCTGCGCCGCCTGGCCCGTGTCGGCCCCGGGGTTGGCGGGCGGGCTAGCGTTCGCGAGCGGCGTGGGGGCCTACGGCTGGGTGGGCGTCTTCTTCGTCATCAGCGCCGAGGTGGGCGGCCGGCGAGCGGCCGGCCTACTGAGCGGCGTCGCGTTCGCCGCGATCGTCGTGGGGCTGCTGACGGGACCAGCGACGTTCGGGCTGTTGCTCGTGCGCTGGGACTCCTACGCGGTGCGGTGGGCGGTGTTCGCCACGCTGGCGACGCTGGTCACGGCGGCGACGGTGGTGGCCGGCCCGGCGATCGACCGCGAGCGCGAGCCGTCCTAGTGTCGTGCTAGCATCACGGGCGATGAAAGCCACCGTCGGCGTCGTCGGCGACTTCGACGCGAAGAACCCGACCCACGCGTTCACGAACGCGGCGCTCGAGCACCTGAAGCTCGGCTACGAGTGGGTGCCGACCGACACGGTGCCCGCCGAGCCCCAGGGGCGCCTCGGCCAGTACGCCGGGCTCTGGATCGCGCCCGCCAGCCCCTATCGCGACATGGACGGCGCGCTGGCCGCGATCCGCTACGCGCGGGAGCGCGGGGTCCCGCTGGTCGGGACCTGAGGCGGCTTCCAGCACGCGATCGTCGAGTTCGCGCGCAACGTCCTCGGGTTCCGAGACGCCGACCACGCCGAGACGAGTCCGGATGCGGAGAGGCTGGTCATCACGGCCCTGGCTTGCTCGCTGGTGGGACAGCAACAGCCGGTGACGCTCGTCCCCGGGACCCGGGCCGCGCGACTGTACGGCGTCGGCTCGGCGGTCGAGGACTACTACTGCAACTACGGGGTCAATCGCGACTACCTCTCGCGGCTCGAAGCGGGTGGCCTGTGCGTGAGCGGGATCGGTGACGGGGGCGAGGTCCGTATCGTCGAGCTGCCCGGGCACCCGTTCTTCGTGGCGACCCTGTTCCTGCCGCAGGCCCGCCCGACGGCGGCGGGACCGCATCCCCTGTTGCAGGGGTACGCGGCGGCGGTCAGCGCCGCGCGCTAGCCGGCGGCCGCGGCGGCCTTCTCGCGCTTCTTCCGCTTGCCGCCGGTCCCTGCCTCGCCCTTCTCGCCCTTCGGGGTCTTTTCTTTCTTGTCACGCTTGCCGTCGCCATCCTTCGGCGCGTCGGGGCGATCGACCAGCTCGAGCAGCACCATGGGCGCGGCGTCACCGTGGCGCACGCGCGTCTTGACGATGCGCGTGTAGCCGCCGTTGCGGTCGGAGAAGCGGGCGGCGATCGTGTCGAAGATCCGGCCCACGACCTCGGTGTCGGGCACGAGCTGCAGCACCTGCCGGCGGGCGTGGAGGTTCTCGCGCTTGGCCAGCGTGACGACGTGGTCGGCCAGCCCGCGCACCGCCTTGGCCTTGGCCTCGGTCGTCTCGATGCGCTCGTGGCGGAACAGCCCCGTCAGGAGATTCCGGAACATCGCCCAGCGGTGCTGGGTGCGCCGGCCGAGCTTGAAGCCGTCCTTGCGATGCCTCATCGCGTCCTCATCATGGTCTTGCGAAGTGAGCCGCGTTCGACGCGGCGAGC
>JBGPZN010000265.1:0-5242 GCA_041493815.1 Methylomirabilia bacterium | reverse complement strand
CGCCAGACCGGTCGCGGGCGCGTTGAGCATACCCCACGGACCGTGCCCGGTCGCCACGTAGGCGCCGGGCAGGCCGGGGACGCGGCCGATGAGCGGCAGACCGTCGTCGGTGACCGGCCGGTAGCAGGCCTGCCGGCGCGTGATCGGCGCCGCGGCCAGCGCGGTGGACACGCGGCCGGCCGCGCGGGCCAGGACTCCGCACGCGGCCTCGTCCACCTCGACGCCCTCCGGCGAGTCGGGCAGCGGCGCCGGGTCGGCCATGCCGCACACGTAGACCTCGCCGTCGGGCCGCGGGACGATCTCCGGCTCCAGCGCGCGTCCGTCGGCCGTGCGGTAGTCGACGAAGAGCGCGTGGGCGGGGACGTCGGCCGCGGCGAGGGTCACGCTGTAGCCCTTGAGCCCGCGGACCCGCGGCAGTCGTCGTCCGGCGACGTGAGTCGTCCACGGCCCCAGGGCGAGGACGACGGCGTCGGCCTCGAGCGTCTCGCCGTCGACCCGCACGCCGCGGGCCGCGCCGTCGCGCTGGATCATCTCCTGCACGACGCCGATGCGCAGGCGGGCCCGCGAGGCGTCGAGCAGCGCCGCCGTGAATTGTGCGGGGTGAACCTGCGCGGTCGTCTCGGTGGAGCCGAGCGCGCCGGTGACGGCGCCGGCGCCGTCGACCCAGGCCGGGGCCTCGACGCGATGGCCGCCGCTCACGCTCCCCCGCTCGCGCGCGACCACCATGAACGTATCGAGGCGGCGGTAGCCGTAGTCGGTCGCGATCTCGCGCGCCAGGTCGGCGTGCAGGGCGAAGCTGGCGCGGGCCAGCGGGCCGAGCGGCGAGCCGTCGCACCAGTCCAGCGCGAGGAAGCCGCCGGACTTGCCGGAGGCGGCGCACGCCACCCCCGAGCGCTCGATCACCGTGACGGCGACGCCGCGACGCGCCAGGAAGTACGCGACGGCCGCGCCCATGACGCCGGCGCCGCAGACGACGACGTGCCGCGGTGGGGCCACCGTCGCTCGACGGCTCGCGCTACTCGACGATCGCCTGGCGGACCATCTGCCGGAAGAGCGCGCTGGTGTAGCCGCGCGCGGGGCCGGGCGCGCCCTGCGTCATCAGCACGGAGATCATCTCCTCCTTCGGATCCACCCAGAACGCCGTGCCGGCGGCGCCGCCCCAGCGGTACTCGCCCACCGAGCCCGACACGCCGGCGATCCCCGGCGTCGTGCGGACGGCGAAGCCGAGCCCGAAGCCGTAGCCGGTGCCCACACCGCCGCGCTGCACGACCTTCATGGTGCCGAGATGGTCGGCGGTCATGAACGCCACCGTCGTCGGACTCAGCAGGCGCGTGCCCTGCAGCTGGCCGCCGTTGAGCATCATCTGCAGGAAGCGCGCGTAGTCGATCGCGGTGCCCGCGCTGCCAGCGCCGCCGGCGTCGTTCTTGGGCGCCACCGTGACGTCGACCAGCTTGATGGGCTGCCCGGTGCTGGCCTCCATGGCCAGCGGCTGGGCCAGGCGATTGAGCTTGCCGCTCGGCACCACGAAACCCGTGTCCGTCATCTTCAGCGGGCCGAAGATGCGCTCATCGAAGAAGCGGCCGAGCGTGGTGCCGGAGACCTTCTCGATCACCCGTCCGAGCACGTCGGTGGACAGGCTGTACTCCCACGTCGTGCCCGGGTGAGTGGCCAGCGGGACCTTGGCGAGCCGCTCGATCTGCTCCTGCGGCGTCTGGTCGGCCCAGCCCACGCCGTTTTTCTCGTAGAGCTCCTTCACCCGCGGGTTGGGCGTGTTGGCGCCGTAGACGATCCCGGAAGTGTGGCGGAGCAGGTCCTGGATCGTGATCTCGCGCTCGGCCGCCACCACCGCGTAGCCGACCTTGCCGGTGACGGGATCGAATTGCGGGACGCTCACCTCACGCTTGGCGAGCTGCGGCAAGAACTTCGAGACCGGATCGGTGATGAGGAACTTGCCGTCTTCCATGAGCATCATCGCCGCCACCGAGGCGAACGGCTTGGTCATGGAGTAGAGGCGGAAGATGGCGTCCTTGGCCATCGGATCGCCGGCGGCCTTGTCGCGGACGCCGAAGCTCTCGAAGTAGACGATCTGTCCTTTGCGGGCCACCAGCGCCACGGCGCCGGGAATCTTGCCCGCCTCGATCTCGCCGCGGAGCGCGTGGCTCACGCGCTCGAGGCGCTCGGACGAGAGGCCGACCTGCTCGGGCTTCGCCGTCGGCAGGCCCTGGGCCCCGATGGTCCCGGCCAAGAGCACGACGCTGATCAGCGTGACGAGCGCGACGAGACGCTTCATGGGCGGAACCTCCTGGCAAGCAGTGGGAACAGCCGGGGCGACACTACGCCGCGCGGTCGGGCGTTGTCAAACGAGGCGCCGTCTCGGCTTAGGCGGGCGCTTCGGCTATGCTACCGGGGCGGAGGGATGCCATGAGTGCTCACGCGCTGTTCCTGGTCCGGATGGACGTGGCCCACGACCACGAGGCGACCTTCAACGAGGTCTACGACCGCGAGCACGTCCCCAACCTGGGGGCCGTGCCCGGGGTGCGACGGGCCAGCCGCTACCGTCAGCCCTCGCCGACCGAGCCCCGCTACCTCGCCGCCTACGAGCTGGACGGGCTGCACGTCCTCGACAGCGCGCCGTGGAAGGCGGCCGGCGAGGCGGGGCGGTGGCCGACCGTGGTGCGCCCGCACACGATGAACCGCCACCTGACCAGATACGAGTGGGTCGGCGGGAGCCCGGCGCTGACCGGAAAGACGCCGTACGTGTTCTGGGTGATGATGGACGTCGAGCCCCACCGCGAGGCCCTCTTCAACGAGCTGTACGACACCGAGCACCTGCCGCTGTTGCTCAAGCTGCCCGGGGCCGTCAACGCCGTCCGCTACCGCACGTCCGCCGAGGGGGAGCCGCGCTACCTCTGCGCCTACGAGGTCGAGAACACCGGCCTGCCGATGTCGACGCTGTGGAACGACACCTCCGACATCGGGCGCTGGAAGCCGGAGGTACGGCCGTACACCTCCAACAAGCGCTACATCGTCGGCGAGCGCATCCTCTCGGCCTGAGGCGGATCCAGCGGGACCACCAGGTCACTCGCCCAGGTGGCGCTCGAGGATGCCGCGAAACTCGCCCGGCACACCCACGCCGCCCATCAGCTCGCCCGTCTCGGGAAAGTACGGCCGGTCGAGCGTGGTGCCGTCGGTGAGCCAGAAGGTGAGCCAGTAGCGTCGTTCGCCGACCGCGTGGGCCTGCGGCCGACGGGCCGGGCCGCGGACGATCATCTCGACGAGCGCCTCGACGTCCCCCCGCGCGGTGATCGTCGCCGCCGGGTGCCTCGCCGTCCCCGGCGTCGGCTCGCCGCGCTGGATGTCGATCGCGTGCACCTTGCCGGTGATGTCGAAGAGGTCGCCGCCGACCTTCGCGCGTGGATTGCGCCAGGCCTGATAGAGGAAGACGCGGTCCTTCCACACCGCGGCGAGCCGAAAATTCGTCGCGTGCCCGCGGACCGCGTACATCCGGGTGCCGGCCGGCAGAAACGCCGCCGACGCGTCGATCCCGTAGGGACAACCGCGGAGGTCCTCGCTGAACGAGCACTCGATGACCGCAAATTCCGCGCCGAGATCGCCGCGGGCGAGCGGACGGCCCGGCTCCTCCGCCCACCGGATGTAGTCGATGCCGTCGAAGGTGACGTAGTCGAGGAGGGTCGACGCGGCGGCGCGCCCGGCGAACACGACGAGACCGAGGGCCAGGAGACCGAGGGGCAGGAGGCTCGGGCGCATCGCCATGGCCTCGCCAACGTAGTCCGGGGCCGGCGACGGGTCAAGAAGGGCGCCGCCGGCGTGACGATATCGGCTAGAGTGACCGCCGGATGAAGATCACGCAGGTGGCCGTGAACGTGCTGCGAGTCCCCGTCGATCACCCCTACGTGGCGGGCGGACGAACGGTCGATGCGAACTGGCACGTCCTGGCCCGGATCACGACGTCCGACGGGATCGAAGGGGTCGGGTACATCGTCTACCCGCGCCCGGATCTGATGACGACGATCGCCCACGCCGCACGCGAGCTGGGCGAACACCTGATCGGCATGAGCGTCCTGGAGCCGGAGGCGGCCTGGGATCGGCTGGCGCGGCGCGGCGACTGGGTGGGACCCGGCGGGTTGCTCCACTGCGCCCTGGCCCCGCTCGACATCGCGGTGTGGGACGCCAACGGCAAGACGCTGGGCCAGCCGCTGCATCGCCTCCTCGGCGGCTTTCGCGACCGACTCCCGACGTACGCGAGCGACGGTCTCTGGTACAGCCTGTCTCCCGGCGACCTCGCAGCGTCGGCGAAGCGCCATGTCGACGGCGGCTTCAACGCCGTGAAGCTACGCCTGGGCCGAGAGGCGGCGCCCGAGCTGGAGGTCCGCCGGGTCCAGGCGGTGCGCGAGGCCGTCGGCCCGGACGTGGGGATCATGGTCGACATCAACGAGAGCTGGTCGCCGACGCGCGCGCGAAGCGGCGGCCGCGCGCTGCAGGACGCGGGCATCGCGTGGCTGGAAGATCCCGTCCATCATCTCGACATCGCCGCGCTCGCCGAGCTCCGACGCCAGCTGCAGGTCCCGATCGCGGCCGGCGAGCACGTGTACCACCTGGATGGCTTTCGCACGCTGCTGGAGGCGCGGGCCGTCGACGTGGTCATTCTCGACCTGGCCCGGGTCGGGGGCGTGACGCCCTGGCGGAAGATCGCCGCGCTCGCCCAGGCGCATCGGGTCGCCGTGTGCGGTCACGTGGTCCCGGAGATCCAGGTGCACCTGCTCGCGGCCGTCCCGAACGGTCATCTGGTGGAGTACGTGCCCCGCTCGGCCGGCATCCTCGAGTCGATGCCGCGCATCGAGCACGGCGAGCTCGTGGCGCCGCCGGGCCCCGGCCTCGGTCTGGCGCTCGACGAGGCGGCGGTGCGACGCCACCAGGTCGCGTAGCGCGTGGAGTACGGCTGCGCGTTTTGCGGCGAGCCGAACGAGGTGTTCGTGGATCCGGGCGGCGGCCGCCGGCAGACCTTCACCGAGGATTGCACCGTCTGCTGTCGGCCCAACCTGCTCACGCTCACCGTCGACGACGACGGCGACGTCGACCTGCAGGTCACTCAGGAATACGACGCCTGAACGGATCGGCCGGGCGCGTTACTTCAGCCCGGCGATCTCCCGGAAGCGCCGCAGCGTCTCGATGTGATCGGCCGGCTTCGCCAGCCCCATCCCCGCAGAGTGGACGCAGAGAT
>JBGPZN010000152.1:0-7839 GCA_041493815.1 Methylomirabilia bacterium | reverse complement strand
GTCAACCCCGCCATGGCCCGGATCTTCGGGTACGGCACGCCCGAGGAGATGCTCGCGTCGGTCAGCGAGATCAACGAGCTGTACGTCGATTCTGAACGACGTCAGGACCTGCTGCGGCAGCTGGCGCAGCACGGCTCCGTGTCCCGCTTCGAGAGCCGCCGGCGTCGCCGGGACGGCACGGTCATCTGGGTCTCGCAGAGCGTGCACACGGTCCGCGACGCCGGCGGCGAGGTCCTGTTCTACGAGGGCATCCTGGAGGACATCACCGAGCGGAAGAACGCGGAGGCGGCGACGGCGGCGCTGGGGGCGACGGCGCGCGCGCTGCTCGAGTCACTCGACGCCGACGCGGTGAGCCGAATCCTCACCGAGCACGTCTGCCGGCTCCTCAACGCGAGCTCGGCCTCGGTGTATCGCCTCGAGCCGGATACCGGCGACCTGGTGGCGATGGGGACCTCGATGAAGGACGTCCGGGCGCTGTACTGGACGCAGCGCCTGGCCGCGGGAACCGGGCTGACCGGCCTCGCCCTGAGCACGCGACAGCCCCAGACGGCCCCGGACGTCATGCTCGCTCCCGGAGTCCGGTGGACCGTCGAGGCCCAGGCCAAGCTGGAACCGTTGGCCGAGCGGGCGGCGCTCGCGGTGCCGCTGGTTGTCGGCGACCAGATCTTCGGCGCGCTGGCCGTCCGCGATCGCACGGGGCGCGTGTTCGAGCCCGCCGAGATCCGGCTGGCCCAGGCCTTCGCCGACCAGGCTGCCATCGCGCTCGCCAACGCCCGGCTCTACGAGGAGTTGCGCGCCGGGCGTGACTTCCTGAGCTCGGTCGCCCGGAACTCCGCCGATGGCATCGTGGCGGCCGACGCCGAGGGCCGGGTCACCTTCTTCAGCAGCCGGGCCGAGGAGATCTGGGGCCGCACCACCGGCGAGGTACTGGGTCAGCCGTTGGCCGATCTCCTGGGCGAGTCGGACCATGCGCAGGGCCTGCTGGCGCGCCTGCACGTCCAGCAGCGCATCCAGAACCGTGAGATCACCGTCCTCGATCGCGAGGGGCGCGCGGTCGAGCTGAGCGTGTCGTTCGCGTTCCTGCGTGATGCCGCCGGAGCCGTCACCGGCCTGCTGGCCGTGGCCCGCGACATGACCGAGCGCAAGCGGACCGAGGCCGCGCTCCGTCAGAGCGAGAAGCTGGCGGCGATGAGCTCGCTCGTCGCCGGCCTGGCCCACGAGCTGAACAATCCGCTGTCGGTGATCCTCGCCCACAGCACGCTCATGGCCCAGGGGCGCGGCAACGCCGAGGAGCGCGCGACGAAGATCGTCAAGGCGGCCGAGCGATGCGCACGACTGGTCCGGAACTTCCTGGCCCTGGCCCGGCAGCATCCGCCCGAGCGGCAGCGAGTCCTGCTCGGCCAGATCGTGCGCGAGACGGTCGAGCTGGTGTCCTACCCGCTTCGCGTCGACGGCGTCGACGTCACGCTGGACCTGGACGACGTGCCACCGCTGTGGGCCGACCCCCACCAGCTCCAGCAGGTGCTCCTGAATCTCTTGACCAACGCACACCACGCCGTGCGGGCGGTCGCGCCGCCGCGCGCGATCACCGTCACCATGCGTGGGGACATGGGCAACCAGATCCACCTGCGCATCGCGGACAACGGGCCCGGCATTCCCCCCGCCGTGCGGGATCGCATCTTCGAGCCGTTCTTCACCACCAAGCCCGTCGGCGAGGGGACGGGACTCGGACTCTCGCTGTGCCAGGGCATCGTCGAGAGTCACGGCGGCACCCTCAGCCTCGAGGAGGCTCCGGGCGGGGGCGCGGTCTTCGCGATCTCGATCCCGGTCACGGCGCCGCCCCCGGCGACCCCGGCGGTCAGCGCGGTGGCGGGGCAGGTCAACGGCCTGAGGGTCCTCGTCATCGACGACGAGCCGGACGTGGCGGAGGTCCTCGTGGACATGCTGTCGGTCGACGGGCATCGGGCGGACATCGCGTCCAATGGCCGTGTGGCCCTCGAGCGGCTGGCCCACGGCGGCTACGACCTCGTGATGAGCGACTTGCGGATGCCCGAGTTCGACGGCGCCGCCCTCTATCGCAGGCTTCATGAGGACGACGACCCGATCCTGCGCCGCTTCATCTTCGTCACCGGGGACACGCTCGGCCCCGAGGCGCAAGACTTCCTCGAGCAGACCGGCGTGCCCACCCTGGCCAAGCCGTTCGTCTTCGGCGAGGTGCGCAAGATCATCCAGCAGGTCCTCGCGAGCGCGACGAGCCCGACGTGAGCGAGGTGTCGACCGCCGGCGCCGGCCCGACGCTGGAGCCCGTCGACATCCTCATCGTCGACGACGAACCCGACATCGCCTCCGCGCTGCGGGAGTTCCTCGACGACGCCGGCTATCGGGTCCAGGTATCAGGCTCGGTCGCCGCCGCGCGCCGCGCCCTCGGCGGCCAGGCCTTCGCGATGGTGCTGGTCGACCTCTCCCTGCCCGACGGAAGCGGACTCGACTTGATGCGGGAGGCGGGCGGGGAGACGGCGCCGCCCGACTTCGTGGTCGTCACCGGCAACGCCACGCTGGCCTCGGCGATCGCCGCCGTGGAGGCGGGCGCGGCGGGCTACATCCTCAAGCCCATCGACTTCGGGAAGCTGACCGCCCTCGTCGGCCGCGTGCTGGCGCTCCGGAAGCTCACCGCGGACAACGCGTATCTGCAGGCGGAGCTGACCGAGCGATTGCGGGAGAGCGAGGCGCTGCTGGCCATCGCGCGCACGCTCGGCGAGACGCTGGACCTGCGCGAAGCCTTTCGCCGCGTCTGCCGGGAGCTGGCCCGGCTGACCCGCGCGGACACCGCCGCCGCCTATCTGTACGACCCCGTGTCGGACCTGCTCCAGCCCACGGCGGCCTATCGTGTTCCCGCCGAGCACCTGCCGAGCCTGAGCGGTACCGCGTTGCATCTACAGGCGGAGGGCTTCTACCTGCCGCTGTTCCGGGCCCAGCAGCCGATCGCCTCCGACGACGTCGCCGCCGATCCGCGTTTCCATCATCCGTTGTTCCGCTCGGTGCCCCATCGGTCGGGCCTGATGCTGCCGCTGGTGCTCGACGGAGAGGTGGCGGGCGCGTTCTACCTGGTGTGGTGGACCGCCCGCCGTACCTTCGAGGAGCGGGAGCTCGCGTTGCTCGACAACATCGCCCGGCAGGTCGGCCTGCTCCTGCGCAACGCGCGCCTCTTCGACGGGGCCGAGCGCGATCGCGGGCGCCTGAAGACGCTCTACGAAGTCTCGGGACGGCTGGCCGCCGTGCACGACCCCGAGGAGATCCTGTCGTTGATCGTCAACGAGACGGTCGCCCTGCTGGGCGTGGAGGCGGTCGGGCTCCGGTTGCGCGAGGGCGACGACCTGGTGGTGGCCGCGCGGACGGAGTCGGCGGCGGCACTGATGAGCCGCGTACGGCTGCGCGTGGGCGAGAGCCTGAGCGGCACGGTCGTGGCGACCGGGGCGCCGGTCATCGTGGAAGACCTGACGGAGGACACCCGCTTCGACGAGGCGCACAAGCGTGGCGCCATCGAGCTCGGCTACCACGGCTTCGCCGCGGTGCCGCTGCGGGCCACGGGCCGCGTCATCGGCACGCTGAACGTCTACAGCCGCGCCCGCCGCCGGTTCGTGCCCGACGAGATGTCCTTGCTGTCGACGTTCGCCGACCAGGCCGCGCTGGCGATCGAGAAGTCCCGGCTCCTGCAGGCGACGCGGGCGCGCGAACTCGAGGCCACCAAGCTCTATGCGATCACGACCCAGCTCGGGTCCGGCCTCGGCCTCGACAGCCGGTTGGACCTCATCACCGCCGCCGTCATCGAGCTGCTCGGCTGCGACGCCGCCGGGGTCTACGGGTACGACGCCGAGCGCGGGGGGCTGACGTTCCGTCGCGTGGTGAACCTCGATGCCGAGTTCACGCGCCAGCTGATCCTGCGGCCGGGTGAAGGCGTGGCGGGCCGGGCCTTCGTGGAGCGACAACCCGTGTGGACGCGTGACCGGCTCCTGGGAGGCATCGAGTACACGCCCGCCGCCGGGCGCCTCATCGCGAATCAGGCGCCGCGCGCCTACCTGGCCGTCCCCATTCTCCGGCGGGACGAGGTGTACGGGGTGCTCGTCGGCTACTGCTTCGAGCCGCACGACTTCACGCCGGACGAGGTCCGCCTGCTGTCGACCCTCGCCGCGCACGCCACCATCGCCGTCGACAACTCTCTGCTATTCGAGGAGGCCGAGACCCAGCAAGTACGCCTGAGCCAGATCTTCGCGTCGACGTCGGATGGCATCATGCTGGTCGACGGCACCGGCCGCGTCGCCGCCGCCAACGCCCGGCTGAGCGAGCTCCTCGGATTGGAGACCGGCGCGGTCGGCCGGCCCCTCGCCGACCTCTTCGACGGCGTCCCCGCGCGCGCGGGCGACGACCTGCGGCGGCTCTTCGACGCGTTGCCGGGGCTGGAGTCACGCGGGCAGGAGGGCGACATCGAGGTCGCCGCCGTCCCCTTGCGGGTTCTGCACTGGGTAGCCCGCCCGACGACGGACGCGGCGGGCACGCGGGTGGGCGTGACGCTCACGCTCCAGGACGTGACGCACGAGCGCGAGGTCACCCAGATGAAGTCCGACTTCGTCTCGTTCGTCACCCACCAGCTCCGCACGCCGCTGGCCGGCATCAAGTGGCTCCTGGAGCTCGCGGCCGAGGATCCCTCCTTGCCGGCCGAGGCCAAGAGCTACGTCGGGGACAGCCGCGCGGCCGCCGAGCGCCTCATCAGCCTGGTCAACGATCTCCTCGACATCTCACGCCTGGAGAGCGGGCGGCTGGCCGTCACGCCGACGGCGGTCGATCTGGGCGACCTGACCCGGGACGCCCTCGGCGAGGCCGAGGGGATGATCGGCGCGCAGGGGCACCGCGTCTCGGTGACGGGCGCCGGGAGAGCCCTGGCGGACGCCCAGCTGTTTCGACAGGTCGTGCTCAATCTCGTGTCGAACGCCGCCAAGTACACGCCCCCCGGCGGCCGGATCACCATCCGGATCGATCCGGCCGACGGCAAGGTGACGTGGGCGATCAGCGACACCGGCATCGGCATCCCCCTCGCGGCCCGGCCGCATCTGTTCGAGAAGTTCTATCGTGCCGACAACGTGCAACCGCTCGAGACCGAGGGCACGGGCCTCGGATTGTACCTGGTCCGCCTGATCGTCGATCAGCTCAAGGGCCACATCCGGTACGAGTCGGTGGAGGGCGAGGGCACCACGTTCATCGTCACGCTCCCCGCCGCGGACGGCACCCGGTGACCGCGACCAACGCCTTCGTCCTGCTCGGCTTCGCCTGCTGCGTCGTCGAGTCCGATCTTTCCGTGCGAGCGCTCGGCGACCTGGTCGCCGGGCTACTGGAGCGATCCGCATGAACCCAGCTGGCGCCAAGGTGCTGCTCGTCGAAGACGACCGATTCCTGCGGCGGGCCGCCGAGGCGACGCTCAGGAAGGGCGGCTTCGCGGTGACCGTCGCCGTCGACGGCGAGGAGGCGCTCAACGTCGTCCGGACCGTGGGCCCCGACATCATCCTCCTCGACCTGATCATGCCGAAGATCCAGGGGTTCGAGGTGCTGCGCCGGCTCAAGGAGGATCCGGACACGCGCGACATCCCGGTCGTCGTCCTGAGCAATCTGGGCCAGGACAGCGACCTGGAGCGGGCGACGGCCGCCGGCGCGGTCGGCTACCTGGTCAAGTCGAACCTCTCGCTCGCGGACCTCCTCACGCGGGTCACGTCCATCCTGAGCGAGGCCGGACTGAAATGAACGGCGGGCTGCGCGTCACCGAGGACGAGCTGCGCGCGGTGTTCGTGCGTGACCTCGAGGTCATCGACGAGGCCGAGTTCGAGCGGGCCCGGACGATGGCCGCCCGCCTGCGCATTCCGCTCGAGCATGCCGTGGTCGAGCGCGGCCGCCTGCCCCTCGGCTTCGTGCTCGAGCAGCTCGCCCAGAGCTGGAAGGTGGGGTTCATCGACCTCAAGCCCCCCGACGTCGAGCCCGCGGCCCTCAGCACCCTCACCGAGGAGTACGCGCGCCGCAACCTCCTCGTTCCCTTCCGTCGCGACGGTGAGAGCTTGCACGTCGCCATGGCGGACCCGCGTGATCGACGGTCCATCGACGAGATCTCGCGGCTCACGCGGCTGCAGGTCGTGCCCTACCTGACACCCGAGACCGCGCTCCGGCGCGCGCACCTCCTCTACGGCGGCGACATGCTGGCCTTGCTGGAGCGCGCCGCCGCCGAGGACACCGGCCGCCCCGGTGCCGCGGACACGGCGGACGGCGGCTCCGCGGCCCAGATGCTCCAGCGCATCCTGGCCTACGCGGCGGTGGCGCGGGCGTCGGACATCCACATCGAGCCGTACGAGCTGGAGACCCTGGTGCGCTGCCGCATCGACGGCACGCTGCGCGAGGTCCTGAGCATGCCGCCCGCCGCGCTGCCCTCCCTCGTCGCCCGGATCAAGATCCTGAGCGGCATGCGGATCGACGAGCGGCGGGCGCCCCAGGACGGCCGCTTCGAGGTCGATCTCGGCGGCTACAAGGTCGCGCTGCGAACCTCCTCGCTGCCGACGCTGTGGGGAGAGAAGATCGTCCTGCGGGTCCTGATCCGCGAAACGATCCTGCTTGACCTGGAGGATCTGGGCCTGACGCCCGCGGACTACGCCACGGTCCTGCGCAACATCCTTCGCCCGTTCGGCATGGCCCTCGTGACCGGGCCCACCGGCTCCGGCAAGTCCACGTCGCTCTACGCGATGCTCAACCGCCTCGGCATCGAGCGGCAGAACGTCGTCAACATCTCCACGGTCGAGGATCCCATCGAGTACACGCTGCCGCGGGTGAACCAGGTGTCGGTCAACCCCTCGGCCGGCGTCGAGTTCGCCACCGGCCTGCGCGCCCTGCTGCGGCAGGACCCCGACATCATCATGGTCGGCGAGATCCGGGACCGGGAGACCGCCGAGATCGCCGTCCGCTCGGCCCTGGTCGGGCGCCTGCTCATCTCCACGCTGCACGCCAACGACGCCACCGGCGCCGTGCCCCGCCTGCTCGACATGGGCATCGAGCCGTTCCTGGTGGCCTCCACGCTCAGCCTCGTGCTGGCCCAGCGCCTCGTCCGTCGCCTGTGCGTCGCCTGCCGGGAAAGCGTGACGCCTCCGCCCACGGTCCGGGCGGTGCTGCAGGCGCGACCCGACTTCGAGCCGATGATGGCCCGGCTGCGCGCCGACGGCGTGTTGCAGCGTGACGCGGCGGGCTTCGACGACGTCCGACTCTTCCAGGGTAAGGGGTGCCGGCAGTGTGGCGGCAGCGGGTTCCGGGGACGGCTCGGCGTGTTCGAGGTGTTCGAGCCGGATGACGAGATCCAGATGATGATCATGAACCGGCGGCCGGGCTCCGACATCCGGGCCACCGCCATCGAGAAGGGGATGAAGACCATGTTCCTCGACGGCCTCGCCAAGGTGCTGCTCGGCGAGACGACGTTCGAGGAAGTCGTCCGGGTGGCGATCTGAGCCGCCCGAGGGAGACCAACCGATGAGCGAGACGACCTATCGTATCGGCGGGGCCATGCCCTCCACCGCGTGTGTGCGGCATCAGGGAGCGCCGGTGGCGTTCCAGTGCCAGGAGTGCCTCGACTCGCTCTGCGAGAGCTGCCGAGCGCCGGGCCGGCAGAACCGCTGCTTCATCTGTCGCCAGGCGATCGAGCAGCGGGCCGCGGAAGGACCGGCGGCGGTGGCGGCTCAGGCGCCCCCTTCCCGCTGGCGCGCGGCCATCATCGGCCTGGCCCTCGTCAACGCCGCCCTCGCCGCGATGTGGGTCGGCACC
>JBGPZN010000469.1:0-3095 GCA_041493815.1 Methylomirabilia bacterium | reverse complement strand
TCAACCAGTCGCGGGGCCCAGCGCCCGCTATCCCGCGGCGCCCCCCGGGTGGTATGGCGGGGCGCCCCGCCCCCCGGGGGGGGTGCGCCGGTTGGGGGGGGTGGGGGGCCCCTATCGCGCCCCCCCATGTCATTGGAGCATCTCGTGGACCCTGTGCACGAGCGCGTCGACGGTGAACGGTTTGTGCAGGTAGGCACGGCCCGCGCGCAGGCCGCGCGACTCCTCGACGGTGTTCTCGAGGTCGCCCGACAGGTAGATCACCCTGGCGCCGGACCGATCCGGCCCCAGGCGATGCAGGAACCCCTCGGCGGACACACCGGGCGCCAACAAATCGGCGACGACGAGCGCGATCGCGCCGTGGTGACGCGCGCTCACCGCCAGCGCCTCGTCGAGATCGCGCGCGGTCAGGACGTGGTAGCCGTGGATCTCCAGGATCTCGCCGATCAGCTCGCGCACACCGGCCTCCGGCTCGATCACCAGCACGGTGGTGGCGTCGGCCGGCGCCGGGCTCGCGGCCTCGGCGGCACCGTCCACCCGCGGCAGGTAGATCGTGAACGTCGAGCCATGCCCGACCTCGCTGGTCGCCTCCACGTGGCCGCCGCTCTGCGTGACGAAGGCGAAGACCGTGGCCAGCCCCAGGCCGTTCCCCTTGCCGGGCGGCTTGGTCGTGAAGTACGGCTCGAACACGCGTGACAGCGTGGCGGTGTCCATCCCGCAGCCGGTGTCGTTCACGCGGACGGCGACCGCACGGCGCGGGCCGTCCGACTTCTGCTCGAGCATCGCGTTGGCCGTCTCGATCGTCACTCGCCCGCCGGCCGGCATCGCGTCGCGCGCGTTGAGGACCAGGTTCATCAGCGCCTGCTCGAGCTGGCCGGCGTTCACGCTCACCCGCCCCAGCTGCGGCTCGGGCCGGAGCACGACGTCGACGCCGTCGCCGAGCAGGGGCTGCAGCGTGCGGACCACGCCGGCCGCGGTGGCGTTCAGATCGATCGTGCTCGGCGCCGGCACCGCCGCCCGGCTGGAGCTGAGCATGTGCTGGGTCAGGTTGAGGCCCCACACCGCCGCCTTGCGGATCGACTCCGCCCCCGTGCGCAGCGGGTCGGTGGGGTCCATCCGTTTGAGCATCAGCTCGCTGTAGCCGGTGATCACCGCCAGGATATTGCTGAAGTCGTGAGCCACGCCGCCGGCCAGGCGGCCCACCGCCTCCAGCCGCCGGGCGTCACGCAGCTCCTCTTCGAGCCGGCGGCCGCGCACGCGCTCCTGCTCGAGCTCGTGGCTGAGGCGCTCGGCCTCCGCCAGCGCCTCCGGAAGGCTCACCTCCTGGCGCGTCATCGGCGCGGACCAGCCGGAGGGAACCAACTCACCGAAGGTCGTCGCCATGCCGGCCCGGCTCGGCCGGGAGGTCGGGGAAGATCGGCAGCACGAGCCGGAAGACGGTACCGCCGCCGGCGGCGCCGCGGAAGTCGACGGTGCCGCCGTGGTCCTCGACGATCTTGTGCGTCAGCGCCAGGCCGAGGCCGGTCCCGCTGTCCTTGGTGGTGAAGAACGGGTTGAACACGCGATCGGCGTCGCCGGGCGGGATGCCAACACCGGAATCCTCGATCTCGATGCGGGCCCGGCGGGCGCCCGAGGACGGGCGCCGGCCGGGCCGCACGACGTGGTCGTCGTCGCTCCAGCCCGCCCGTAGCGTCAGCCGCCCGCCCGACGGCATCGCGTCGAGCGCGTTGCGCACGAGGTTGACCAGCGCCTGGTACAGGGCATCGGAGTCGGCCCACACGACCGGCAGGTCATGCGCGTAGTCGCGCGTGATCTGCACGGAGCGGTGCTCCATCTCCTGGGCGTACAGCTCCACCGCCCGCTCGAGCAGGGCCGTCAGACGCACCGCCACGAAGTTCAGGCGCGTGGGCCGGGCCAGCTCGAGCAGCCGCTCGACGATGCCGTTGATGCGCTCCAGCTCGCGCGGCACCACCGACTGGAACTTGGCGCGGAACTGCTCGTCCTCGAAGCGCCGGGGCAGATGGCGACTGAACGTGAGCAGCGAGGTCAGCGGGTTCTTGATCTCGTGGGCGAGGCCGGCGGCCAGGCTGCCGAGCGCGGCCAGGCGGTCGGAGCGGCGCAGGCGATTCTCCAGCTCGCGCACCACGCTGAGATCGCGGATGGCGGCGATCACGCCGAGGTCCTTGCCCTCCCCGCCCTTGAGCGGCGCGGCACTGATCTCCACCGGCAGCGTCCGCCCGTTGCGGCGGCGCACCGTGGCCGCGACGTCGGGAGTGGCCGTGCGGCTGGCGATCGTCTCCATCAGGATCTCGCCGAGCTCGGGCGTCTGCGCGAACACCTCGGTGCAGTACCGCCCGATCACCTCGCCGGCGAAGAAGCCGGTCATCAGCTCGGCGGCCGGGTTGAGCGTCACCACCCGCCCGTCGAGATCCACGGTGACGATGCCAGTGGTCAGCGAGGCCAGGACGTTGTCGGTGTAGCTCTTGAGGTCGGCGAGCTCGTCGAGGCGCTGGCGCAGCTGGGCGTTGGCGCCCTCGAGCGCGGTGCGCTGCTGGCGGAGCTGGGCCGTCATGTGGTTGAACGCCACGGCCAGGCGCCCGATCTCGTCGTCGGTGGTGGGCTCGAATTGCAGATCGAGCTCGCCCCGCGAGATGGCGGCCGCGCCCTCGGCCAGCTGCTGCATCGGGCGCGAGATGCGGCGGGCCACCACCGCCGCCGCGAAGCCGCCGAGCAGGAGCGTCGCCACCGTGAGCCCGCCGAGCTCCCAGCGCGTGCGCCGGATGAGCGCCTCGGTGCGCTGGCGGGAGAGACCGACCCGCACCGTCCCCCACTTCTGCTGGCTCACCAGCACGGCCACCGCGAAGTCGTCGATGACCTCGCCTTTCTCGGTCCGCGTCTCCTGGACGAGCGGGTCGAGGGTGGCGGCGGCCCGCCGATCGACCGCGTCCGGCAGCACGATCCCCGCCCGTTCCGGATGAGCGCTGTGGGCGGCCACCCGCCCTTCGCCGTCCAGAATGATCGCGTAGCGCACGTCCTTCTCGGCGGCCAGCCGGGCCGCGTTCTGCTCGAGCGCGGTGAAGTTGTAGAGCAGCAGCGGC
>JBGPZN010000517.1:0-2651 GCA_041493815.1 Methylomirabilia bacterium | reverse complement strand
TGCTCAGCTCGTCCGCGCGCGCGCGCAGCGTCACGATGTCGCGCTCCATCGTCTCCATCTGCTGCCGCAGGTGGCTGACGCGCAGCACCTGGTTGCCGCCGTAGACGGCGAGGCCGAGCGTGAGGAGCGCGACGGCGCCGCTGCCGATCAGCCGGGGGCTCACCGGGACGTGCGGGAGTAGAGGCTGCGGCCGGGCCACGACGCGGCGTGGCCCAGCTCTTCCTCGATGCGCAGCAGCTGGTTGTACTTGGCCGTGCGCTCGCTGCGCGCGAGCGAGCCCGTCTTGATCTGGCCGGCGTTGACCGCCACCGCCAGGTCGGCGACGAACGTGTCCTCGGTCTCCCCCGAGCGGTGGGAGATCACCGTGCCGTAGGCGGCCCGCTTGGCCAGCTCGATGGCCTGCATCGTCTCGGTCAGCGTGCCGACCTGGTTCAGCTTCACCAGCACGGCGTTGGCGATCGACTTCTGGATCCCCTGCTGGATGATGGCCGGGTTGGTGACGAACAGGTCGTCGCCGACGAGCTGGACCCGGCTGCCGAGCCGCTTGGTCAGCAGCGCCCACCCGGCCCAGTCGTCCTCGCCGAGGCCGTCCTCGATCGAGACGATGGGATAGCGCTCGACGAGCGACTCGTAGCGCGTCACCAGCTCCTCGCTGTTGAGCACCACGTTCTCGCGGCGCAGGCGGTAGCGCCCGCCCTCCTCGGCGAACTCGCTGGCGGCGATGTCCAGCGCCAGCGAGACGTCGTCGCCGGGCCGGTAGCCGGCCGCCTCGATCGCGTCCGTCAGGAGGTCGAGCGCGGCCGTGTTGGAGGGCAGCGCCGGCGCGAAGCCGCCCTCGTCGCCGACGCCGGTGCTGAGCTTCTTGCTCTTGAGCAGCTCCTTGAGCGCGTGGAAGATCTCCACGCCCATCCGCAGCGCGTTGGAGAACGAGTCGGCCCCGGCCGGGACCAGCATGAACTCCTGGAAGTCGATGCCGTTGTCGGCGTGGGCCCCGCCGTTGATCACGTTCATCATCGGCACCGGCAGCAGGCGTCCGCCGACGCCGCCCAGGTACGCGTAGAGCGGCAAGCCGGCGTCGTCGGCCGCGGCCCGCGCGACCGCCAGCGAGACGGCAAGGATCGCGTTGGCGCCGAGCGCCGACTTGTTGGGCGTGCCGTCGAGCTCGAGCAGCGCCTGGTCGATGGCGGCCTGCTCGCTGGCCTCCATGCCGTCGACCTCCGGCGCGATCGTCTCCTCGACGTTGCGCACCGCGTGCTGCACGCCCTTGCCGCGGTAGCGCTGGGCGTCACCGTCGCGCAGCTCCACCGCCTCGCGCTTGCCGGTCGACGCCCCCGACGGCACCGCCGCCCGGCCCCAGGCGCCGGACTCGAGCTGGATCTCCACCTCGACGGTCGGGAAGCCGCGGGAGTCGAGAATCTCCCGCGCGTAGACACCGGTGATCGCAGACATCGTCAGGACCTCCGCTCGAACACGAAATCGGCGAGCGCGCAGATCGGAGCGGCGGCGGGTCCGAGCGGATTCAGCAAGCGCTTGGTCTCCTCGATCAGCTCGCGGGCCCGCTGCTTGGAGGCGGGCAGGCCGTGCAGCGACGGGTACGTCGCCTTCTTCTTGCGCTCGTCACTGCCCGCTGATTTGCCCAGCTCCGCGAGGCTGCCTTCGACGTCGAGAATATCATCGACGATCTGAAACGCGAGCCCCAGCGCCTGGCCGGCCTGGCTGATCTTCTCCACCTGCTCGGCGCGGCCACCGGCCAGCTGCGCCCCCACTCGCAGCGCGGCCCGGATGAGCGCGGCCGTCTTGTGCAGATGGATGTAGTCGAGCATCTCCGGCGAGATCGTCTTGCCCTCCGACTCGATGTCCACCACCTGGCCACCCACCATGCCATCGGTGCCGGCCGCGTCGGCGACCTCGGCGACCACGGTGCCGACGACCCCCGGCGTCGCCACGCGAGCGGCGTTGCCGGCGATCAGCCGGAAGGCCAGCGTGAGCAGCGCGTCGCCGGCCAGGATGGCCATGGCCTCGCCGAAGACCTTGTGATTGGTGAGGCGGCCCCGGCGATAGTCGTCGTCGTCCATGGCCGGCAGGTCGTCGTGGATGAGTGAGTACGCGTGGATCAGCTCGAGCGCGCAGGCGGTGTCGAGCACGGTCTCGGCCCGCCCGCCCACGGCCTCGGCGCCGGCGATGACGAGGACCGGCCGCAGCCGCTTGCCCGGCGCCAGCACGCTGTAGCGCATGGCGCGATGGATGGTGACCGGCAGCGCCGACTCCGGCGGCAGCACGCGATCGAGGGCGGCGTCGACGGTGGTCCGGTGCCCGTCGAGATACGCCTTGAGATCGACGACGACACTCACGCCTCGTCCTCGGCCTCGAAGACGAAGGGCTTGGTGGTCACGCCGCCGCTCTCGTCCTTGACCAGCATCTCGATGCGCCGCTCGGCGTCGTCGAGGTAGCGCGAACAGTGACGGGCCAGCGCGATACCCTCCTCGAAGACCTTCAGCGACTCCTCCAGCGGCAGGTTCCCTGTCTCCAGCGCGCTCACGATCTGCTCCAGGCGCGCCAGACAATCCTCAAACTTGAGGTCGGTCATCGTGCTCCCTGGTCGCGTCGACGCGACAGTCGAGACTCCCCTCGTGCAGCAACACGCGCACCGC
>JBGPZN010000411.1:0-3554 GCA_041493815.1 Methylomirabilia bacterium | reverse complement strand
TCGCGCACCGCGGGGCCGAGACGGGCGAGGTCACGGCCGACGCCCACGATCTCCCGGGCCAGCGCCTGCGCGCGGACCGCCTTGGCGACGGAGCCGCCCAGCAGTCCGACGCCGACGATCGCCAGCCGCTCGATCACGCGGAATTCTTCCCCAGCACCGCGCGCAGGGCCTTGATCAGCCGGCGGTTCTCCTGCGGGGTGCCGACGGTGATGCGCAGCGCAGACTCCATGCCGAACGGCGTCAGCGGGCGCACGATGACGCCCTCCTTGAGCAACCGCTGGTAGATGTCGGAGGCGCTGCGGCCGACGTCGACCAGGATGAAGTTCGCGCGCGAGGGCACGTACTTCACGCCGAGCGCGTTGAACTCGTCGTAGAGGTAGTGCCGACCCGCCTCGACCATCCGCACGCACTCCAGCGTGTGCGACTCGTCCTCCAGCGCGGCCAGCGCCGCCACCTGGGCCAGCGCGTTCACGTTGAAGGGCTGCCGGATGCGGTTCATCAGCGAGATGGCGTCGGCGTCGGTCACCCCGTAGCCGACCCGCAGGCCGGCCAGGCTGGCCGCCTTGGAGAACGTGCGCAGGACCACGACCTTGCGCCCCTGGGCGACGTAGGCCAGCGTGTCGGGGAAGTCCGGACCCTGGGCGAACTCGAGATACGCCTCGTCGAAGACCACGATCGTCCGCTCGGGCACCTTGGACATGAAATGGGCAACCTCGTCGGCGGTGACGAGCGTCGCCGTGGGGTTGTTCGGGTTTGCGATGAAGACGATCTTGGTCATGGGGGTGATGGCCCGTGACATCGCCTCCAGGTCGATCCGGTAGTCCTTGAGCATCACCATCACGCGGATGCCCCCGGCCGCCTGCACGATCATCGGGTACACGACATACGAGGGGTGGGGCACCACCGCCTCGTCGCCGGGGCGCAGGAACGTCCGCACCAGCAGCTCGATCAGCTCGTTGGAGCCGTTGCCGAGCACGATCTGCTCGGCGGAGACGTTGTGCTTGCGGGCGAGCGCCTGGCGCAGGTAGTGCCCGCTGCCGTCGGGGTAGCGGTTGAGCGTGGCCAACGCGTCGGTGATCGCCTTCTGCACCCGGTCCGACGGCGACAGCGGATTCTCGTTCGACGCCAGCTTGATGGCGTCGTGGATGCCCAGCTCGCGCTCAAGCTCCTCGACCGGCTTGCCGGGCTCGTAGGGCGCGATGCCCAGGATGTGCTCGTTGGCCAGAGACTCCCACTGCGTGTGCATGCTCTCTCCTTAGGTGACCGGGTACGAGCCGAGGACCTTCAAGTACACGGTGCGTTCCGCGGCCTCGCTCAGCGCGGCGGCGACCACCGGCGTCTCCCGGTGCCCCTCGAAGTCGACGAACATGACGAACTCTCCGGGCATGCGCTTGGCCGGCCGCGATTCGATCTTGGTCAGGTTGAGGCCGGACCGCGCGAACGGCTCGAGAATCCGATAGAGCGCGCCCGGCTGGTTCGGCATGGCAAACAGGATCGACGTCTTGTCGCGCCCGCTGGGCCCGCTGGCCCGGCGCCCGAGCACGAGAAAGCGCGTCGCGTTGTGGCGATTGTCCTCGATGCGGCGCCGGAGAATCGGCACCCCGTACAGGCGGCCCGCCAGATCGGAGGCAATGGCGGCGATCCCGGGGTCGGCGGCGGCCAGCTCGACGGCGCCGGCCGTGGACGCCGTCTCCTCCTGCGGAACCTCGGGCAGGTGCTCGGCCAGCCAGATCCGGCACTGCCCCAGCCCCTGCGGGTGCGACAGCACGCGCTTGACGTCGGCGAGGTCGGCGGCGCGCGAGAGCAGGTGCTGGGCGATCTCCAGCGTCAGCTCGCCGCAGATCTGCACGTCCGTGTCCACGAGGCGGTCGTGCGTGACGTTGACGGCGCCGTCCGTCGAGTTCTCCACCGGCACCACGGCGAACTGCACCCGCCCCCGCTCGACGTCGTCGAAGGTCTCGGCGATCGTGCGCGAGCCGTGATAGTTGGCGGCGTCGCCGAAGCGCTCGCGGGCGGCCTGGTGCGCGAAGGTGCCCGGCGGCGCCAGGTAGGCGACCGTCAGCGGAGCCTCGAGGGCCCGGCACGCCGACAGGATCTCGCGCCAGACGGCGGCGATCGCCTCGGCCGGCAACGGACCACCGCCGGCGGTGGTCAGACGGCTCACGACCTCAGCCTCGCGCTCCGGGACATACGACGGCGCTTCCTGCCGTCGTTTGAGGTCTCCGATCTGAAGGGCGGCCTCGGCGCGTTGGTTGAGGAGGTTGAGGATTTGGTTATCGATGTTGTTGATCCTGGAGCGCCAATCGCCCAGGTCCATAGGGACTCCTGCGGACTCTCTACTGAGTGGGCGCAGTATAGGCGGACGCCCCGACCATAGCAATTGTTTGTATCAGGGGGCGTCAGGCGTGGCGGCGGCGGCCCGCAACGCGGTCAGCTCGCGAGGGGTCAACGGGCGACAGGCGCCGGATGGGAGTGTTCCCAGAGAGAGCGGGCCGAACGCGACGCGGCGCAGGCGGCGCACGCGATGGCCGAGCGCCTCGCAGTAGCGCTTGACCTCGTGCTTGCGCCCCTCGGTGAACGACAGGCGCAGCAGACTCGACGCCGCCGCGGTGCGCACCAGCTCGACGGCGAGCGGCACCGCCGGGCCGTCGTCGAGGGTGACGCCCCGGCGCCAGCGCGGGACGTCGGCGACACTCACCCGCCCCGCCACCTCGGCCTCGTACACGCGCGGCAGCGCATAGCGCGGGTGCAGCAGGCGGTGGGTCAGCGGGCCGTCGTTGGTGAGCAGCAGCACGCCCTCGACGTCGGCGTCCAGGCGGCCGACCGGATAGACGCGCTCGCGCACGCCGGCAGGCAGCAGGTCGGTGACGACGGGCCGGCCCTCCGGATCGCGCACCGTCGTGACCACGCCCGGCGGCTTGTTCAGCAGGAGATATTGCGCGGACTCGCGCGCCGGCACGGCGCGCCCATCCACGGTGATCCGGTCGGTGGCCGGGTCGGCGAGCGTCCCCGGCTCGCGCGTCACGACGCCGTTGACGGCGACGCGACCCTCGAGGACGACGTGATCAGCCCCGCGCCGGGACGTCAGTCCCGCCTGGGCCAGGATCTTGTTCAGTCTCAGCTTGGCCATCGCTTTCGGCCGCCGCGGCCACCTCCGCTCCGAGGTCGGGGATCACGAGCTCGCCCTCGACCTTGGGAAGATCGTTGAGGTCGCGCAGCCCGAAGGCGACCAGGAACTCGCGCGTGGTCTCGTACAGGAACGGGCGCCCGGGCGCCTCCTTGCGTCCACCGATGCGAATGAGCCGGCGCTCGAGCAGGTTGTCGAGCACGGCGTCGGAGTTGACGCCGCGCACGGCGTCGAGCTCGGGCCGCGAGACCGGCTGCTTGTAGGCGATGATGGCCAGCGTCTCCAGCGCCGGCCGCGACAAGCGCACGCGCGTGCGGGCGCGGGCCAGCCGCACCAGCCACGGCGCCAGCTCCGGCCGCGTGACCATGCGGTAGCCGCCGCCGACCTCCACGATGGCCAGGCCGCGGGGCTCGGCCTCGTAGCGGGC
>JBGPZN010000329.1:0-4296 GCA_041493815.1 Methylomirabilia bacterium | reverse complement strand
CTGATGCACGAGCTCGGCGCGGGCGTCCAGGCCACCGACCTCGTGGATCAGGAGGTCGGCGCCGCGGGCCGCGTCGGCCAGCGCCTGGCACGGGCGCGTGTCGCCGCTGTAGGCGATGCGCGCGCCGCTGGTGTGCACGACGCAGCCGGCCGCCTCGCCGTCCACGGGCAGGTGGTCCACTGCCGCCAGCGCGAGGCCGACGTCGCCGTCGAGTTCCACGCGGGGGCCGGGATCCGGGGTGATCCAGGACAGCTGGCCGGCGAGCCGTCGCTCACCGGCGGCATCGGCGGCGGCGAGCGTGGCGCGGATCGCCGCCGCGCTGCCCGGCAGCGCGTACAAGCGCACCGGGGACGGTGTTGTACCGGCCCCGAAGGCCTGGAAGGACATCGTCAGCAACAGCGGCTCCAGCCCTCCGATGTGATCGAGATGACGGTGGCTGAGGAACACGTGACCGATCCTGGAGGGATCGACCTCGGCGGCGAGCAGGCGGCGCACGAGGCCGAGGCCGCCGCCGGTGTCGAGGAGCACGCGCGTGCCCGCCGACTCCACGAGGACGGCGGCCTGGTAGCGCTTCGGATTGAGCGCGCCACCGGTGCCGAGGAACACGACGCGCGGGCGCGGCATCGCGCCAGAGCATAGCACCGTCGCGGAGTCGCATGATATCCTCACGGCCGTGTTCAGCTCGCCCGGCGCCATCGCGTTCCAGCTCGGGCCGCTCGTCATCCGGTGGTACGGCATTCTCATGGCCACGTCGATCGTGGTCGCGCTCTGGATGTGTCACCGGCAGGCCCGGCGAGAGAGGCTGCCGGCCGACGACATCATCAGCGTCGGCCAGTGGGCCATCCTGGCCGGGCTCCTCGGCGCGCGCATGTACGAGGTCGTCTTCAACTGGGACTACTACGGCCAGTACCCGAAGAAGATCCTCGCGGTGTGGGAGGGAGGGCTGGCCATGCACGGCGGCCTCATCGTCGGGCCGCTGGTCGGCATCTGGCTCGCCTATCTGTGGAGCGTGCCGATCCTGCGAAGCCTCGACGTGACGGCGCCGTCGTTCGCCATCGGGCAGGCGATCGGGCGGTGGGGGAACTTCTTCAACGAGGAGGCGTTCGGTCGGCCGACCGATCTGCCGTGGAAGCTGTACATCTCGCCGCCGCATCGTCCGCCCGGCTACACGCAGTTCGAGTCCTTCCACCCGACGTTCCTCTACGAGTCGCTGTGGGACCTGGCGATCTTCTTCGTGCTGGTGGGCTGGCTGCGGCCGCGCTTGCGCGAGCAACCGGGCGCGCTGTTCTTCGCCTACATCGGGCTGTACTCGGTCGGCCGGTTCGCCATCGAGGCGATCCGACTCGACAGCTTCTGGCTCGGGCCATTCCGGGTGGCCCAGCTGGCCAGTCTCCTCGGGGTCGTCGTGGCCCTCGTCGGCCTCGTGTGGACCCGCCGCCGCGCCGGCTCCGTCGCCGTCGCGCGCTGACCCGCCCGCGCTGACCCGCGCGTGCCCATTCCCCTCGAGCGTGTCGGCCCGTACCTCTGGCGCATCCCGCCCGATGCGCGCCCCGGGATGCGCGTACCGGCACTGGTCGTCGCCGACGAGGCGCTGATCGCCGCGATCCGGAGTGACGCCTCGCTGGAGCAGCTCGCCAACGGCGCCACGCTGCCCGGGATCGTGCGCGCCGCCCTCGCCATGCCCGACATCCACCAGGGCTACGGCCTGCCCGTCGGCGGCGTCGTGGCCACCGATGCCGAGCATGGCGTCGTGAGCCCGGGCGCCATCGGCTTCGACATCAATTGTGGCGTGCGGCTGCTCCGCACGGGACTGGACGCGGCCGACGTGGCGCCGCGCGTGCGCATGCTGGTGGACGCGCTCCACTCGACGATCCCGACCGGCATCGGCGCGCGGGCGAGTGTGGCCCTGACCGCCCGCGAGCTGACGGCGGTGATGGACGGCGGCGCGGCGTGGGCGGCCGGCCGCGGCTACGGCGAGGGCGGCGACGTGGAGCGCATCGAGTCCGGCGGCCGGCTGGCCGGGGCCCGGCCCGACCGCGTGTCGGCGCGCGCGCACGAGCGCGGCCTGCGCCAGCTCGGCTCGCTCGGCTCCGGCAACCACTTCCTCGAGCTGCAGGTCGTCGAGGAGCTGTACGACGCGGCGGCGGCGGCGGCGCTCGGCCTGCGGCTCGGACAGCTCACGGTGATGATCCACACCGGCTCGCGCGGCGTCGGGCATCAGGTCTGCACCGACTACCTGAAGGTGACGGGTGGCGCGCTCCGCCGGTACGGGATCAGTGTGCCCGACCGCCAGCTCGCCTGCGCCCCCGTCGACTCCGAGGAGGCGATCGACTACCTCGGCGCGATGCGGGCGGCGGCCAACTTCGCCTTTGCCAACCGCCAGGTGCTGGCCCACGCCGCGGCCCAGGTGTTCGAGCGCGTGCTGGGGCTGGCGCCGCGCGACCTCGCAATGCGCGTGGTCTACGACGTCGCCCACAATATCGCCAAGGAAGAGGAGTACGAGGTCGACGGCCGCCGCCGTCGTCTCCTCGTGCATCGCAAGGGCGCCACCCGGGCGTTCCCGGGGCAGCCGGTCATCGTGCCCGGCGACATGGGGCGCTACTCCTACGTGCTGCTCGGCACCGACGTCGCGCTGCGGGAGACGTTCGGCTCGACCTGCCACGGGGCCGGGCGCCGTCTCAGCCGCACCGCGGCGGTGAAGGCAGCCCGGGGGCGCGACCTCGAGGCGGAGCTACGGGCGGGCGGCGTGGTGGCGCGGGCCACCGGCCGCGATGCATTGGCCGAGGAGATGCCGGAAGCGTACAAGGACGTCCGCGAGGTGGTGGACGTGGTGCATCGCTTCGGCATCTCCACGCGCGTGGCGCGCCTCAAGCCGCTCGGGGTCATCAAGGGCTGAGCGCGCCGGATCACGGAACGCGTGATAGACTGACCCGGATGTCTTGGTCACTAAAGAAAAAAGCTCACGCACTGCTCGCCGCTGAGCAGGGCACGATCCGCAAGGACTGGGGCGGCAAGATCGCCGTGGCACTCGTGTACCCCAACGCCTACGCGGTGGGGATGTCGAACCTGGGCTTCCAGACGATCTACCGGCACCTCAACGCGCTGCCCGACGTGGTCTGCGAGCGCGTGTTCCTGCCGGACCCGGCCGACATCGTCGAGATGCAGCGCACGCAGAGCCCGCCGTTCTCGCTGGAGTCGCAGCGGCCGCTCACCGACTTCCACATGATCGGCTTCTCGGTCACCTACGAGGGCGACTACATCAACGTCCTCCGTCTCCTCGACCTGGCCGGCATCCCGCTGCGCGCGGCCGAGCGGCGGCCGCACGACCCGCTGGTGCTCATGGGTGGCGTCTGCGCCTTCTCCAATCCCGAGCCGGTGGCGCCGTTCATGGACTTCGTGGTGGTGGGCGAGGGCGAGGAGCTGGTCGGCGAGCTGATCGCGGCGTACCGCGAGCAGTATCGCGACCGCGCGAGCTTTCTGGATTTGCTGGTGGCGCTGCCGGGCGTGTACGTCCCCGAGCGCTACGACGTGCGCTACGCGGCCGATGGCACGCTGGCCGACGTCACGGCCGCGCCCGGCGCGCCGGCGGTCGTCGTCAAGCGGCGGCTGCGTGACGTCGACGCGTTCCGGACGATCGCCGCCGTGAAGACGCCCAACGCCGAGTACGGCCACATGGCGCTGCTGGAGGTCGGCAAGGGCTGCGGCCGCGGCTGCCGCTTCTGCCTCGAGGGCCAGGTGTACCGGCCGGTGCGGCATCGCAGCGTGAACGCGCTGCGCGAGACGATCGAGCAGCTCGCCCGCGACGGCGAGAAGCGGATCGGCCTCGTGGGGGCGTGCGTCTCCGACTACCCCTGGATCGGCGAGCTGCTGAAGGTGGTCGAGGACAACGGCATGGAGCTGTCGATCTCCTCGCTGCGCGCCGACAGCCTCACCGAGGAGCTGGCCGCCTCGCTGGCCCGCGGCGGGCACCGCACGCTGACCATCGCGCCCGAGGCCGGCACCGAGCGGTTGCGCCGGGCGATCCGCAAGGCGATCACCGACGAGCAGATCCTGGGCGCCTGCGACATCGTGCGCGCCCAGGGCATTCCGAATCTCAAGACGTACTTCATGATCGGCCAGCCGACCGAGACCGACGAGGACGTCGCCGCGATCGTCGACCTCGCCCGCCGCATGCTCGAGCGGCTGCGGGTGCTGGACCCCCGGGGACGGCCGTTCGGCCGGCTCACGCTGTCCATCTCCTCGTTCGTGCCCAAGCCGTGGACGCCGTTCCAGTGGGCGCCGTTCGCCGGCGCCGGG
>JBGPZN010000585.1:0-2291 GCA_041493815.1 Methylomirabilia bacterium | reverse complement strand
TGGCCGGCTTCCTGGCGCCGGAGGCGGGCGAGATCTGGGTGGGTGAGCGCTGCCTGTCCTCGCCCGGCAGCGTCGTGCCGCCCGAGCGGCGGCGGCTGGCGATGGTCGTCCAGAGCTACGCGCTGTGGCCGCACCTGACCGTCGCCCAGAACGTGGGATACGGGCTGCGCTTCAAGCGCGGCCTGACGCGGGCCGACCGCGACCGGCGCGTGGCGGAGATGCTGCGCGTCGTGCAGCTCGGCGGCTACGAGGCGCGCTACCCGGGCGAGCTCTCGGGGGGCCAGCAGCAGCGGGTGGCGGTGGCGCGGGCGCTGGTGGTCGAGCCGGAGATCCTGCTGCTCGACGAGCCGCTGTCCAACCTCGACGCCAATCTGCGCGAGGAGATGCGGTTCGAGATCCGGCGGCTGCACGAGGCGTTCGGCATCACGACGCTCTACGTCACCCACGACCAGGCGGAGGCCATGGTCATCTCCGATCGCATCGCCGTGCTCGAGCGGGGGCGCGTGGTCCAGGTCGGCACGGCCGACGAGGTGTTCCTCTCGCCGCGGACGCGCTTCGTCGCGGAGTTCATCGGCCGCACGAATCTGCTGGAGGCCGTCGCGGTGGGGCCGGACCGCGTCGCCCACGGCCGCCTGCGGCTGCGCGTGGGCGCCGGCGGGCTGGTGCCCGGCGTGCGGGTGGCGGTGTCGATCCGCCCCCACGACATCGCGCTGGCGGCGCCGGAGCACGCCGCCGCGCCCGGCACGAACGTGATGCTGGGCACCGTGCAGCGTGCCAGCTTCCTGGGCGACGGAGTCGACTACCAGGTCCAGGTCGCCGACAGCGACGTCGTGCTGCGCGTGACGGCACCGGTGGTGCCGCGCCTGCGCACGGGAGAGGCCGTGAGCCTGTCGATCGATCCCGCCGCCTGCATCGCGCTGGCGGCGAGCGAGGCGCCGGGATGAGCGAGCAACGACGCCCGCTGGACGGCATCCGCGTGCTGGAGCTGGCCCAGGTCGTGGCCGGCCCCTTCTGCGGCACGCTGATGGCCGAGTTCGGCGCCGAGGTGATCAAGACCGAGATCCCCGGCAAGGGGGACGACCTGCGCCGGCTGGGCCCCAGCGAGGACGGCACCTCGTACTGGTTCGCCGTCGACAACCGCAACAAGAAGCTGATGACGCTCGACCTGCACACGGCCAAGGGCCAGGAGATCGTGCGCAAGCTGGTGCCCCGTTGCGACGTCGTGCTGGAGAACTTCCGCCCGGGCGTGCTGGAGCGCTGGGGGCTGGGCTGGGAGCACCTGCACGCGATCAATCCGCGGCTGGTCATGGCCCGCATCACCGCGTTCGGCCAGACGGGCCCCCTGCGCCAGGGGCCCGGGTACGCCGCGATCGGCTCCGCGTTCGGCGGCACCTGGTTCCTGAACGGCGCCGCCGACCGGCCGCCGGCGCGGCCGACGCCCGTGTATCCCGACTACATGACCGGGCTGTTCACGGCGTTCGGCGTGATGGCGGCGCTGCGCCACCGCGACCTCACCGGCGAGGGGCAGTGGATCGACGCCGCGCTCTACGAGTCCGCCTTCCGCGTGCTCGAGTACACGACGACCTTCTATGGCCGTCGCGGCGTCGTGCGCGAGCGCGGCGGCTTGCAGCACGCCGGCTGGCCGGGCGGCGCGTTTCAGACCCAGGACGGGCACTGGGTCGTCTTCACCGCGCCCGCCCAGCACCTGTTCGAGCGCCTGTGCGTCATGCTCGGCCAGCCGGGCCTGCCGAAGGATCCACGGTTCGCCAGCGCGGAGGAGCGGCCCAGGAACATCCCGGTCGTCCTGGAGCTGGCCACGGCGTGGTTCGCCGCGCGGTCGTTCGAGCAGGCGATCGAAGGCCTGAAGGCCCACGATATCCCACACTCGCCCATCATGAGCATCGCCGACATCTTCACCGATCCGCACTACCGCGAGCGCAACATGATCCTCGACGTCCCCGACGAGAACCTCGGCACGCTGGCGCAACCGGGTGTCGTCCCCAAGCTCTCGCTCACGCCCGGGCGCGTCGACCACGCCGGCGCCTCGCTCGGCCGTCACACCGACGAGATCCTGTCCGGACTGCTCGGCTTGTCGCCCGCCGAGATCGACGCGCTCCGTGCCGATGGCGTCGTCTGATGAAGCCCGTGAGACGCGATGACGCCGGGAGCCGGGCGGAGGGGCATGCCTCGCGGCCGCGCTTCATGGTGAGCCGTCGTCGCCGTTCGAGCGCAGGGCACGGCGAGCGAGCCGCCAACAATTCGAAGAGGCCACGACCCAGCCCCCTCTGGGG
>JBGPZN010000366.1:0-3908 GCA_041493815.1 Methylomirabilia bacterium | reverse complement strand
CGACGGCCACCGGTTGGCCGAGATCCTTGCCGGCCAGCTCGGCCAGCTTGCGCGCGAGCAGATCGGCGGCGCTACCGGCTCCGAAGAGCACGGTGAGCTCGAGCGGTTTGTCGGGGAAGGCGGCCGCGGCCGGCATCGCGACCACGCAGACGACCGCCAGGGTGACCGCACGCAGCGCCGCCCGTCGCCTCACGGGTTCAAGACCACCTTGACTGGATCGCCGATACGCTTCTCGAGGACGTCGAAGGCCTCGTGGACGCGGCTGAGCGGGAACTGATGCGTGATGAGCGGCTTGGCGGTCAGCCGCCCGGCCGCCAGCAGCGCCAGCGCACGGCCCACGCTGGTGCCGCCCTCGCCGCGCTCGGTGTAGATCGTGATGTTGCGCCGCACGGCGTGGCTGACGTCGGCGGTGACCGGCCCGTGGTAGAAGCCGACGAGCAGCACCTTGCCGCCCGACTTCGACATCTTGATCGACTGGTCGAACGTCTCGTCGGCGCCCGCGCAGTCGATGACGAGGTCGGCGCCCTTGCCGCCGGTCGCCGTCATCACGGCGGCCACGGGGTCGTGCTCGCGGCTGTTGACGACGACGTCGGCGCCGAGCTGTCGTCCCACCGCCAGGCGGGAGGCGCGCGTGCCGGTGAGGATGACGCGGGTCGCGCCCAGCGCCTTCACGAGCTGGATCGCCATGAGCCCGATCGGCCCGGGGCCCAGGATCGCCACGGTCTCGCCGGCGAAATAGCCGCCCGCATTTTCCAGCCCGAAGAGCGGGCTGCCGGAGGTCATCACCACCGTGGCTTCTTCGTAGGAGACGCCGTCGGGAATGCGGTAGAGCGTGTTGACGTGGTTCACCGCATACTCGGCCAGCCCGCCGTTGGTCGTGAACCCGTTGGCCCGGTGCCCGCGCTTGGTGTTGCCGTAGTTCAGGCACGCCGTGTACATGCCGCGGATGCAGTTCTCGCAGCGGCGGCAGCCCATGTGCGCCTCGACCACGATCCGGTCGCCGACCTGGAACTCGTCCACCGTGCGGCCCACCGCGGCGACATCCCCCGCGTACTCGTGGCCGAAGATGAACTCGCCGTAGGGTGGCATCTGGGGCATGCCGGTGTGGATGATCTTGAGATCGGTCCCGCAGATGCCGCAGGCGCGCACGCGGACGAGGACGTCCTCGTCGCCCGGCACCGGGACCGGCCGCTCCAGCAGCTCGAACCGGTGGGGCGCTACGAGCACCGTCGCCGTCATCGTGCGGGGGATCTCCATGCTCGCCATCCTTTATATATAGGCGTATATATAGGCGGTCACGGCGCCGGCGAGGCGAGTGGCTTGCCTTTCTCGACCACGTAGGTGGCGATCACCTTTGCCCCCTTGTCGCCCGAGCGTGCGTCATGGATCGCGCCGGGCGGTACCTTGTAGGAGTCGCCAGCCTTGACCACCAGCGGGGGCTGGCCCTCGACCAGAAGCGTGAACTCGCCCTCCAGCAGATACCCCGACTCGGGGCCGGGGTGCGTGTGGCGGCCGACGTTCACGTTCGGCGCAATCTCGGCGATGCCGATCACCGTCTCGTAGCTGGTGCCAGGGACGTCGAACTTCTGCAGAGGCGTCCGCTTGATGGGCTGCTGCGCGCTGAGTATGCCGAACATCCCTAACGTCAGCACCATCACGGGAATCAACAATCGCTTGAACATTGGCTCCTCCTGGAGTTCCGTCAACCTGTGCACCGCGTCTCGATGGCGGCGCGGGCACGGCAGCCGGTCCTGGGCAGGACTGTATACTAGCGGCGCCGTGCGCCGCACCTCTCTCGTCTGTGGCGGATTGGCGCGCCCCTGGTGCCGGCGCTCGTCGCTGGCCTGCTCGTGATCCTCCTGCTAGCCACGAGGATGGGGATACGGAAATGAGATCGCGCCTGCTGGCCTGGCAGTGGAGCGACTACTCCGCGAAGCACCAGGATCGCGGCAACCTGCTGCTGCACATAATCGTCGTCCCGCTGTTCCAGCTCGGCACGCTGGCGCTGATGTACGGCATGGTGGCCGGCGGTGTCGGCGTCGCCGTGCTCGGCGCGATGGCCATGCTGGGGTCGATCGTGGTCCAGGGCCGCGGTCACCGGCGTGAGGGCGAGGCACCGACGCCGTTCAGCGGCGGTAGCGACGTCGTGACGCGCCTGTTCGTCGAGCAGTGGGTGACGTTCCCGCGCTTCGTCCTCTCCGGCGGGTGGTATCGGAACCTGCGCCACGCTCGCGGATGACAGCCGCGGAGCTGATCACACGATGCCGCCGAAGGGGTCAAGAGGCGCGTCGTCGAGCTGTGCGGCGCCCGAGCAGGAATGCGCGCACCTGCGTGTCCTCGCTGAGCCCTATCGCCCGCGTGTACGTCTCCTCGGCGGCGTCCGCACGCCCGAGCTCGGCCAGCAGGTGCGCGCGCACGGCCCAGTACGGCTGATAGCTCTCGACCGACGCCGGATCGATCGTGTCGAGCGCGGCCAGACCGGCCGCCGCCCCCCGCGCGCTGCCCAGCGCGGCGGCGCGGCCCACCTGCGCGCCCAGCGTGGGCGCCTGGCGGACGAGCGCGTCGTAGAGAAGCGCGATCTCGTCCCACTCGACCCGGCCGGTATGCGCGCGATGTGCGTGCACCGACTGGATGGCGGCCTCGAGCTGGAAGCGGCCCGGGGCGTCGTGTGCTGCCGCAGCGGCGAGCTCCCGCTCGGCTTCCTCGATCAGTGGCCGGTTCCACCGCGACACGTCCTGCTCCGAGAGCGGGACGTAGGCGCCGTCGGGCGCGCGCCGAGCCGGCCGCCGCGCCTCGCAGTGCAGCATGAGCGCCAGCAGGCCGCGCGCTTCCGCCTCGGCGGGCATCGCGCGGACGAGAAGGCGCGCCAGCCAGATCGCCTCCTGCGCGAGCCCGGCGCGGCGAGCGTCGGCGCCGGTCACGTCGTCCCAGCCGGCGCCGTAGGCGGCGTAGATCGCCTCCAGCACGGCGCCGAGTCGGGCCGGCAGGTCGCGCGGCTCCGGCAGCTCGAAGGCGATGCCGGCCACGCGGATCTTCGCCTTGACGCGCACCAGGCGCTGGCTCATGGTGGCAGGCGGCACGCAGAAGGCGGAGGCGATACGGGCGGCGTCGAGCCCGAGCACGGTCTGCAGCATCAGCGGCGTGCGCACCGCGGGGTCGATGGCCGGGTGCGCGCAGATGAAGAGCAGCCCGAGCCGGTGGTCGGGAAACGGCCCGGTCGACCCGTCGACCGTCTCGTCGGCGAGCAGCTGCACGGTCGGGGCGGCGTCGGCGCGAACGGCGACGCGCCGGGCCTGATCGCTCAGCCGGTTGCGGGCGGTGGTCGGGAGCCACGCCTCGGGCCGTTCCGGCACGCCCTGGCGGGGCCACGTCTCGAGCGCGATGCGGAACGCGTCGCCGAGCGCATCCTCGGCGGCGGCGAGGTCGCGCGAGCGGGCGGCAAGATACGCTACCAGGCGGCCGTACGAGGCGCGCGCCGCGTCCTCGGCCGCCCGGTGGACGTCCATCGTCGTCACATCGTCAGGACTGGCCTGACCTCGACGGCGCCATCCGCCGCGGCCGGGCAGCGCGCGGCCCAGTCGAGCGCGGCGTCCAGGCTCGGCACGTCGAGGATGTAGTAGCCGCCGAGCTGCTCCTTGGCCTCCGCGTACGGCCCGTCCTGCACCGTGCGCGCGTCGCCCTTCACGCGAACGGTCGTGGCGGAGAGGGGAGGCTGCAGCCCGTGACCGCCCGTCATCACGCCGGCCTTCCGCAGCGCCTCCGTGTACGCCTTCCAGGCGCCCCAGTACGCGGCCTTGTTCTCGCCGGTCCGATGGTGAAAGGCGGCGTCGCTCTCGTAGACCATGATCAGGTATTGCATCTCGTCCTCCCTGCCTGCGTGGGGTGGGGAATCGACCTCTACCCCAATG
>JBGPZN010000138.1:0-8128 GCA_041493815.1 Methylomirabilia bacterium | reverse complement strand
GCCAGAAGGGCATCGGGCTGATGCCGAACAGGTACGAGATGGCGTCCTTCGGGAAGCCGGGGATCAGGTAGAGGATGAAGCAGAGGATCGCGCCCTCCGCCTCGACGACGAAGTTCATCTTGTTCCAGTGGTGCTCGCTCAGCCAGGGCCGGACGAGTGGCTCCCCCCAGAGCCGGCCCAAGCCGAAACAGATCAGCGTGCCGATCGTCAGCCCGATGGTCGAGTAGATGAACCCCCACGTCGTCCCGAACAGCGCGCCGCCCACCGGCCCGGTGATCTCGCCCGGGATGGGCGCGATGATGACCTGCATCGCCTGGATGCCGATGAACACGAGCGGCGCCATCCAGCCCCAGGCGGCGACCGAGTCGCGCAGGAAATACTTGTCCCGGTAGAGGCGCACGATCATGCGAATGATGGGAGCGTCGGTGAAGATCAGCCAGATGATGACGCCCAGGGTGATGGCGAGCAGGAGCGACGCGACCACCCACCGGGCCGGTCCGCTCCAGGCCGCCGGGCCTCGCTTGCCCCGAGCGGTCACTGCACCGGCCGGCGGTCCCGCCACGGGCACGCCGCCTCGAACGCGGCGGCCGCGGCCAGCACCGTGCGGTCGGCGTGGCGCCGGCCCACGATCTGCAGGCCGACGGGCACATCGTCTTCGGTCCAGCCCGCCGGCACGGAAGCGGCGGGCTGCCCGGTCAGATTGAACGGATACGTGAACGGCATCCAGCCCAGGCGCGAGACCTCCTGACCGGCGATCTCGCGGGGGACGCCGGTGCCGAGCGGAAACGGCGGCACCGCCGCCGTCGGCGTCAGCAGCAGGTCGAAGCGCGCCAGGAAGATGTGGACCTCCTGCCAGTAGGCGCTGACCTTCGTCATGGCCGTGAGGTACTCTCGCGCGGTGACGGCGCCGCCGCGGCGGATGAGGCGCACCAGCGAGGCGTCCAGGTCGGCCTCGCGCGCCGGCAGCGCGTCGGCCCAGGCCGCGTAGAACTGCGCGGCCACGATCGTCGCGAACGCCTCCTCGGGACTCTCCCAGCCGGGGTTCACGACCTCCACGTGGCAGCCGAGCCCCTCGAACTCCGCGGCGGCGTTGCCGCAGATCTCGAGCACGCGCTCGTCCACCGCCGCGTAGCCGAGGTCCGGCGTCCACGCCACGTGCAGCCCCCTGACGTCCTGATCGCACGCCTGCAGATACGAGCCCGGCTCGCGCGGCAACGACGTGCGATCGCGGTCGTCACCACCGGCGATCACGTCGAGCACGGCGGCGGCGTCCCGCACGGTCCGCGCCAGTGGGCCGGTGGTCCCGATGTGGTCCCAGCCCGGGAACCCCGGTGTCTGCGGCACCCGGCCGAACGACGGCTTGACGCCGACCAGCCCGCAGAAGCCGGCCGGGATGCGCACCGAGCCGCCGCCGTCGGTGCCGAGGGCCACCGGGCCCAGGCCGCTGGCGACCGCCGCGGCGGCGCCGCCGCTGGAGCCCCCCGGCGTACGCGCGAGGTCCCAGGGATTCCGGGTGACGCCGAAGAGTGGATTGTCGGTGAGCGCCTTGTGGCCGAACTCGGAGGTGTTGGTCTTGCCGAGGATGACGGCGCCGGCCGCCTTCAGCCGGCCGACGGCGACGTTGTCCTCCTCCGGGACCAGATCCGCGAAGAGCCGGGAGCCGCCCGTGGTGCGCACGCCGCGGGTGTAGAGCACGTCCTTCAGCGACAGCGGCACGCCGTGCAGCGCGCCGAGCGGCTCGCGCTTCATGACCGCGATCTCCGCCTCGCGGGCCGCCGCCCGCGCCAGATCCGCCGTCACCAGGCAGAAGGCGTTCACCCGCGGATCGAGCGCCTCGATGCGGGCCAGCAACGCGGTGGTGAGCTCGACGGGAGAGAGCTGCTTGTCACGAACCAGCGCGGCGATCTCGAGCGCCGATCGCCAGGCGAGATCCTCGTGGATCACGGGTTACTCCTCCGTATCCGTGAGATTGTATCATCCGGCCCGTGAGCGGCGGCGCAGGCGCCGAGATGATCCGCGACGAGGGTGGCCGCCGGGTCCGCGAGCACGACCGCTACGGCGAGGTCGTCACCACGCTGACGTGGGCCGCCGATGGGCGCCTGGCCCGGGCGGCGGTGCGTCTGCCCGACACCGGCTGGCTCGCCATCGAGCCGCGCGCCGCCCACGACCCGCGCTGGGGCGCCTCCGACCTGCTGCGGCTCGGCCCCGACGCGCTCACGCATTGCGCGGCGATCGACTGGGCTCGCGTGGATGTCATCCCGACGCTGGCCGAGCCCGCCAGGCTTCCGCCCGGAGCCGGCACCGCCGTGCTCAACCTGGTCGCCGCGCTGGCGGCCGATCAGGGGCGAGGGCCGCTCGCCTACCACGGTCCCTACCCGACCGAGCAGCTCTTCCTGGCGCTCCTGGAGAGCTTCCGCTGGGAGAGCGAGCGCGAGCCGCGCGATCCCCTCGCCGCGTTCATGGCCGGCGACCTGCGCTGGTCGCCGGCGCCGCACGCGCGCGCGTTCGCGCCGAGGGGCGTCTACGTGCAGTCGCGCGAGGGCATCGACAAGCTCGCGTGGCGCGGGCGCGCCTACTATCGCGCCGACTGGCAGGGCCTCGAGCGCCACGCGTGCCACCGCGTGCACGAGGTCGGCGGACGCGTGCACGGCTCGCTGTGGGCGCTCGATGCCCCGCTGGAGAGTCATCTGGTCCTCGCGGCCGACGGCGCCGTGCTGGCCGCGGCCCTGCCGGCGCCCGACGACGAGCCGACGCGCGCGCTCGCCCCCGCGGTCGCCGCCGGCCTGGCCGCGGTGGTCGTCGCCCGCAGCGCGCCGCCGCTGGCGCAGTCGCTGCGGGCGATCGCGGCCGCGTTGACGTTCGAGTGGGCGCCACTGACCGGCGATCTCGCCGTACTCGCGGGCGACCGCGCGCAGCTGTCGCTTCGACTGCGGCGAGCGCTGGCCACGCGCGTGGCCGGGACGACGAGCCGCGCCGAGCAGGTGCGGCTCGGCTTCGCGGCGCTGGCCGAGCTGGCTCACGCGCTCGGCGACGCGCTGCGGGCACGCGCCCAGGCCCGGCTGGCGGCGGCGACCCCGTCGGCCCAGGCCGAGGCGCTTGGCGCCGCACGCGCGCCCGCCGCCGCGGCGGCCGGGGCGCGGGAGATCGGCGTCGCGGTGGAGGGCCTGCTGGAGGATGCGGTCAGCTGCTGGCGTGAACGATCAGCATGACGTTGAAGGCGATGAAGGCCGCGACGGAGATCGTCGACAGCACCACGTAGGTCGCCCACAGCGCCTCCTGACGTCCGAACTGCCGCGGCGCCGCGCGCCGCACGAGCCGGCCGACCCAGCTCACCGCCTCCTGCTTGAGGGTCGGCGTGCCGAGCACGTCCACCAGCACGTGGTAGCCGTCCATCTCGATGAAGCAGAACGGATAGAGCGCGACGACGAAGGCCTGCCACTGCAGCATGCCGGAGGCCGCCGCAAACGCCTGCGTGAAGCCGCCGAGCGGCGAGGACAGCGCGACGATGAAGCAGGCGGAGCCGAGCACCAGGTGGACGGTGGCTCCCGAGACGGCGGTCACCACCCGCGCCCGGCGGTTGGTCATGAAGATGTCGGTGACGTCCACGTAGAAGGTCGGCACGAAGCCGTGCAGGAAGGTGAAGCCGAACTCGCGGACGCGGCGCCGATAGTGTACGAGCGCCAGGCCGTGGACGATCTGGTGGGCGGCGACGGTCAAGAAGAAGAGCAGCTTCACCATCAGCACGGCCCGCAGCGCGTGACCGCCGAAGCCGGCCACGATATCGCCGCCCTCGTGCCACAGCTTCACCCCGGCCATGAGGCCGGCGATCGCCAGCACCACGCACGCGACCACGCCCGCCGGCGTGAAGAGCAGGAAGCCCCCCCAGCGATACATGATGCTGAAGGCGCGCTGCACGTTGCGGCTGGAGATGTTGATGCGCTCGAGCGCCGTGAGCCCGGTCTCGATCGCCTTCACCACCGGCCGCCGCCGGTTGCGGGCCAGCGCCTGCCGCAGGCGCGAGGTCGGCGTGAGCGTGAGCAGCTGGGCGCGCTGCAGCTTGCGCATGAGCGCCGGGATGATGTCGAAGTCGAAGGCGCCGTAGCGCAGGACGTAGGCGGTGGCGATATCCTGCAGCGACGTCTGCCCGTCCATCTGCTGCCACAGGAACCGCTCGGGCTCGGTCAGCAGCAGGAAGCGATCGGTGGTGGTGTTCTTGAGAATGAAGCTCGGTTGCCCGGCTATCCGGGAGGGCATCTCGGCCAGCTCCCAGGACTCGGCCGGTACCCGCTGCGGCCGCGACTGCACGAAGGCCGTCGCGCTGCCGACCTCGCGGACCTCGAAGCCGTCGTCGGTGTCGTGGCGGACCAGCAGCTCCAGCTTGGCCCGGCGCGTCTGGATGTCGCTCATTGGAGCGAGTGCCGCGAGGCCGGCTTGGATCGAGGGTGGCCTGTTCGAGGTGCGGCGTGGCTCCGTGCGGCCTTCATCGACCGTCCATGTCGAGGCCGGTGGCTTCGAGCCCCCAGCGCGTCACCTCGGCGACCAGGTCGCCGGAGGCCCGCAGCCGCTCGATGAAGACCTGCACCAGCGCGTGGAAGAACGCCGCCGCCGCCCGCGGGCTCTGCTCGGTGAGGCGGCGCATCGCCTCGCGGTCGAGCACCAGCAGCGTGGCGTCGGAGTCGGCCTGGACGGTGGCCGAGCGCGGGGAGCGGTCGAACAGGCTCATCTCGCCGAAGAAGTCGCCGGGGCCGATCCGGGCCAGCACCTGCTCGACGCGGCCCGTGACCGCCTTGGAGATGACCATCGAGCCGCGAAGGACGACGAACATCTCCTCGCCGGCCTCAGCCTCGCGGACGAGCACCTGGCCGCGCTTGAGCGGACGCTCCCGGAGGGTTGCGGCGAGAGTGGTCAACTCGGGCTCGGCGATATCCTTGAACAGCCGCACCTCTCGCAGGAACGCGAGCGTCTGGGCGGGACTGGACACCGACGCCTCCGCCGGTCTACGTGGCCACGCGGCGGATGAGGGCGGTCCGGAACTCCTGGGCGCGCTCCCCGACGGGGGCCTTGGCCAGCCGCGCGAGGGCGCCGAGCACGGTGGTGCGCTCATCGTCGTTGAGCTCGTACTGGGCGAGCACGGTCTCGGGCGACCGCTGCAGATCGGCGAGGAAGTCGGGATCGATCATGGCCCGGCCGATGAGCTGCGGAAGACGCTGCGCCATGACTCGCTGATGATACCAAACGGCGCTCACGCGAGGAAGAGCCTGCCCGCGAGCAGCACGATCCCGCACGACAATAGCGTTACGGCGGCCAGCGGCGCGAGCCGGAGGAGATCGAGCGGGACGGCCGGAGCCAGGGGGCGCGCGCTGATCCAGGCCAGCACCGGCCGAAAGGTCCACGCGAACCGGGCCAGCGGATCGCCGCCCCGCGGCAGCACCACGAGCGCCAGTGGGATCTCGCCCGGCGGCCCGGGCACCCACCGAAGGCTGATCGGGGCGCCGGCCGCCGGCACCCCCGCGCGGAAGGCGACGGGTCGCGGCGACCACACCCCCTCCGGCGTCAGGAACGCGGCCTCCGGCGCCAGCGCCCACATGATGTAGAGGTCGAATTCCCCGGACCCGCCGCGCGGCGTGACCTGCAGCAGCACGGACTCGCCGGCGGCGACGCGCGCCGGGGACACGTCGAGGGCGAACGGCGGCGCCGGCAGCGTGGCCTCGGCGCCCGAGGCCGCCAGCACGAACACCGCGAGCAGGAGGGCGGTGCCCAGCCTCATGCCACGCGCTCCCGCCGCCGCCCGACGAGCAGCGCGAGCACGCCGGCGGCGGCCAGGGCGCTGATCGCCGCCCCGAGCCGGAGCGAGCCCGGCTGAAAGCGCATCTCGACCTCGTGGCGGCCCGACGGCACCCACACCGCGCGGAACGCGTGGTCCGCCCGCCACAGGGGTACGTCACGCCCATCGAGCTGCGCGCGCCAGCCGGCGAACCAGGTGTCCGTCAGCACCAGCCAGCCGGGCGCGTCGGCCGCCGTGGCGATCCGCACGCGCGCGGACTCGTACGCGCGGATCTCGGCTGCGGCCGAGGCGCCGGCCGGTCCGCTCGCCGGTGGCGTGATGCAGCCGGCCAGCACGACCTCGGCCCGCAGGTCGAGCGCGCGCTCGCGCACCAGACGCTGGGCGGTGGCGTCGTCGGCGCAGCGGGCGCGGAAGACGAGGAACGCGCGGGACAGTGCGCGCTCGTTCACGAAGACGCGGGCGTCGGCACCGTCGTAGCCCAGGCGCAGCTCCGGCCACAGCGGCGCCGCGCCCGGCGGCAACATCACGTAGCGGATGCCGAGCAGGTCGACCACCGGCGAGGTCAGGACGGCGACCGGGCTCAGCGCCTCGCTGCCCACGCCTTCGAGCGGATTCTGCAGATATCCACGCACAATGGCCGTCCCGGTGCCGAGCGAGCCCACCAGCTCGGCGATCCGGCGCGGCGTCAGCCCGTCGTAGCCGTGCGCCTCCGACAGCCCGTAGAGCAGGCCGACGTGTCCGGGCATCACCACGCGCGCCTGACCGGCGTGCGTGCGCAGCCAGGTGAGCGCCGGGGTCTCGGGATAGAGCCACCGCCGCTCGATCGCCGGCAGGTACGCCCACGCGGGCGGTACCACGCTCACCACCTGCAGCGCGACGAGGGCCACGCCCCAGGCGACGGCGCCGGTGGCCCGCCAGCGCAGCGTCAGGAGGGCCGCGGCCGTGAGCCCGGCCAGCGCCAGGCCGAGCTGCAGGTCGAGGGGCCACGCCAGGCCACGCGCGCCCGGCGAGCCCAGGTTCGCCGCGACCCAGCCGAAGCCGACCAGCGCCAGCACGACGAAACACGCGCGCAGTGGCCAGCCCCGAGCATCGGCCTCGCCACGCGCGATGGCGTCCACGCCGAAGGCGCCGAGGACGGCCAGCCCGAACACCAGATAGGGCATCAGCCGGAGATTGGGGCCGAGCGCCAGGCCGGGCAGCGTCGCCAGCGTCGCCGCGCCGGGCAGCCCGTAGTGGACGGCGGCGACGACGAGCACGAACCCGGCGAAGAAGCGACCGCCCACGCGGCGCCAGCCCGCCAGCGCGCCCAGCGGCGCCAGCAGCACCGGCACCAGGCCGGCGTAGGTGGAGACGATGTTGAACTGCCAGCGCCCCCACGCGTCGGCGCCGCTGCCGAAGGCGTAGGGCATCAGCAGCGTGACGGCGGCCTCGGGCGGCACGGCGAGCGGCGCCATCCACTGGCTGCGATAGGCGTACACGGCGCTCTCCCGGGCGTACTCGGCGAACGGCAGGAGCTGCACGGCGGCCAGCCCCGTGCCGAGCAGCACGCCGGCCGTGCAGCGCGCGAGGAACGCGCGATCGGCGCCACGCGCGCGCGCCAGCGCCCACGCGCCCGCCGCCAGCAGCGCGTGCAGCGTCGCCTGCGGATAGCCGGCCAGCACGTCGAGCGCGACGACGAGCGCGAGGCCGGCCACCCAGCGGCGTCCGCCGGGCTCGCGCACGCGCTCGACGGCGCCGAACAGCAGCGGCATCAGCATGATGCTGCTGCCGAACGCCCAGCCAATCCAGCCCACCAGCGTGCTCGAGAACTCGAAGCCGAGCGCACCGACCAGCGCCGCCAGCACGCCGACGCGCAGGCCCGCGCGGAGAAACCAGTACATCGCCAGGCCGGCGCCGACGAGCTTGAGCGCGGTGATCAGCGTGAGTGCCGGCGCCGCCGGCAGCAGCCACGCCAGCCAGGTGAGCGGGAACAGCAGCGCGGTCTGCGGGTTGGCGAAGAACGGGGCGCCGGTGTAGGCGTGCGGCACCCAGAGCGGAGCGCGCGCGGCCCGGATCTCCGCCCCGCTCCACAGCAACGCCGGGTGGAACCACTGCGCGACGTCGCCGAGCGCGGGGTTCGGCGTGACCGGAGCGCCGAGCGACTGCCACGGGTAGCTCGTGAACAGGTTGGCGGCGGGCGACAGCGCACGGCCGGTGAGGAGGGTGGCCCCGGCCAGCAGCATCGGCAGCAGCACGAGGACGGCAACGGCGACCGCGTCGGCGCGGCGTTGGCTCAGCGGCGCGAGCGTGACGGTCACCGTGCGCCGACTGTACGACCTGCCGTGGGGAGCGTCAAACTTCGCG
>JBGPZN010000327.1:0-4315 GCA_041493815.1 Methylomirabilia bacterium | reverse complement strand
GGCGAAGGCGGCTGGCAGCGCGGCGATGCCGAACACCGCCGCCAGCAGCGTCGCGTCGGCGCTGGCGCCGCCGGGCGCCAGGCGCGGGGCGCGCTCGCGCAGGCGCCCGAACAACCGGCGCAGGTCGGCCAGCAGCGCCCCACCGCGGGCGGTCAACCGCGGGGTGGCGATGGTCGTCGCCGCGATGGCGGCGACGAGCGTGAGGACGATCAGGAACACGATGTTGCTCCGCCCGCGCGCGAGCGCAACGACGATCTTGGCCGCCGAGAAGCCGACGAGCACGATCAGCGCCGCCATCAGCAGCCGCCGGCGCGCCGCCTTGCGCGCCCGGTCGGGCAGCAGGCCGAGACCGGTGAGACGGCGCTCGTAGTCGCCACAGGCGGCGACCAGCTCGTCGTTACCGAATACGGTGGTCGCCAGGTGCGACTGCTCGAAGTGCTGCATGAGCGCCTGCTCGATCCGCGGCTCGGGCTTCGTGACGCGGGCGTGCGCGACGACCGTGCGCGCCACCGCGTCGGCCTGCAGCAGGCCGCGGTCGATCAGCGCGATGGTGGCGATTCGCAGCGCCTCGTTCTTGCCGCCGCGCAGATACGCGATCAGGTAGGGATCGCCCGTGTCGATGCGGGGCGGCGCGCCCGATTCCCCCGCCGCCCGGACGACGTAGAGCAGCCCGAGCGTGACCAGCGCGACCAGCGTGTAGACGACGAGGAAGGCGGGCCCGGGAAGGTCGAGCGGATTCAGCACGCGGTCAGCCCAGCGCGCGCAGCCGCGTCCGCAGCGCCCGGGCCAGCTCGATGAGGGCGAGCAGCGTCTGGCCGCCGGCGCCCGCGGGCAGCGTCCCCGTGTCCCGCGCCTGGCTCATCCGGCTCAGCGCCGCCTCCGTCGCCGGCCCGCCGAGGGCCAGCGCCACCTCGCGCAGCGCGAGCTTGGGCGAGGCCGCGGGACGCCCTTCCAGCTCCAGCAGGCTGGCGGCGGCGGTGCGCAGCGGCGGCGCGGCGTCGGCGACGACGGCGACCAGCTGCTCCTCGTGCAGCCCGCGCTCGACGTAGGCCGCGCGCAGGCGCAGCGTGAGGTTGAGCAACACCTGGTTGATGCGGGCGAGCAGCGCCGCCCGCGACGGCGCCAGCGCCGCGAACGGGTCGCGCCCCCACAGCACGCGGTGCCGCCGCCGAATATCGTCGAACTTCTGCGCGAACGCCTCGGCGGCGGGGGCCACCTCCTCGGCCAGCAGGAACATCGCCCGCAGGCGCACGGTCGCGTGGGCGAGCCGGACGGGCTCGCGCAACCGCTCGGCGCGCTCGCGCTCGAAGGCGCGGAGCACGAGGACGACGTTGACGTCGGAGGTGGCGCGCAGCGCGCCCTCGGCCGCGCTGCCGTAGAGGACGACCGACTCCAGCTGATCGCCGAAGGCCACGCGGGCCGCCGCGACGAAGTCGTCGAGCGCGCGCGCGACGTCGGCGGGCAGCCCGGGCACGGCCCCGCCCTCAGGCAACGCCGGCCAGGCGGGCCAGCTCGGCCCACGAGCGGACGACGACGTCGGCGACGCCGGCCGCGGCCCCTTGGGGGGCGTAGAGCACGGTGCGCATGCCGACGCCCCGGCCGCCGGCCACGTCCGACTCGATGCTGTCGCCGACCATCGCCGCCTGCGCCGGCGCGAGCCCCAGCCGCGTCAGCGCGATGCGGAACAGCGGCGGCTGCGGCTTGCCGACGACGACCGGGCTCACGCCGGCCGCCGCGCTCACCGCCGCCACGATGGCGCCGCAGCCCGGCAGGAAGTCGCCGTCCTCGATCGGCAAGCGGGGGTCGACGTTGGGCGTCACCAGCGGCGCGCCGGCCGCGGCGGCGCGGGCGGCCGCGGTCAACCGCTCGTAGGAGAGATCGAAGTCGTTGCCGACCGCCACCACGGTCGCCTTGCGGTAGTCGGCGACGTCCACGACCTCGTGGCCGGCGGCGGCCACCACGGCGGCCAGCTCGGGGGCGCCGATGACCAGCACGCGCGAGGGGCCGTAGCGCTCGGCGACGACCTGGCCCAGGATCTCGAGCGGCGTGAGCGCGTGCTCGACCCAGCGCAAGCCGAGCCCGTGCAGCTTGGCGCGCATGTCGCGCCCGGTCGCACGCGAGTTGTTGGTGAGGAAGGCGATACCGCGTCCGGCCCGGTGGAGCGCGGTCAGCGTGGCGCCGGCACCGGGCAGGAGTGTCGAGCCCTGCCACACGCAGCCGTCGAGGTCGAAGACGAAGCCGCGACAGTCGGCAAGCACGCGCTCAGTCGCCCGAGGAACGCTTGAACTCGGCGATCGCCTCCGCGTACACCTGCTCGGTGCGCTCGGCGATCGACGCCCACGAGAAGTGCGCCTCGACGCGCCGCCGGCCCGCCTGGCCCATCTCGCGGGCGAGCCCGGGATTGGCCAGCACGCGGTTGATGGCCTCGGCGAGGGCGTCGGGCTGGGCGGGTGGGACCAGCAGGCCGGTCTTGCCGTCCTCGACGACCTCGACGATGCCGCCCACCGCGGAGGCCACCACCGCCGTCTGGCAGGCCATGGCCTCCAGGTTGATGAGGCCGAACGGCTCGTACACCGACGGGCAGGCGAAGACCGCGGCGTGGCTGTAGAGCTGCGTCACCACGTCGACCGGCACCATCTCGTTGATCCAGCGGACGCTGGGCATCTCGGCCACCGCCCGCCGCAACCGCTCCTCGATCTCCGGCGTGTCGGGCGCCGAGGCGCACACCACGACCCGCACGCCCGGCGGCAGTCGCCGCGCCGCCTCCAGCAAGTGAAAGATCCCCTTCTGGTCGGTGATGCGTCCCACGAAGAGCACGTAGGGCGGCCGCACGCCGAGGCGGTCGAGCGCGTCGCGGGCCTCGGTGCGCTTGAAGAGGTCGAGATCGATGCCGTTATGGATGACGACGACCCGGGCCGGATCGGCCTCGAAGTGGGCGAGGATGTCCTCGCGCATCTTGTGCGAGACCGCGATCACGCGGTGGGCCGCCTCCACCGCCGTCTTCTCGATCCACGAGGACAGCAGGTAGCCGCTGCCGAGCTGATCGGCCTTCCACGGGCGCAGCGGCTCCATGCTGTGCAGCGTGACCACCAGCGGAATGCGGTAGAGCTGGCTGATCCACAGCGCGCCCATGTCGGCGTACCAGGTGTGGGCGTGGACCACGTCGGCGTCGACGTGATCGCGGGCCATGGCCAGGCCGATCGACAGCGTCTCCAGGGCGGGCGCGAAGCGGACGTCCTTGCCGCCCACCCGCTCCCACGGCGTGTAGCCGCGGACGACGACGCCGTCGGGGCGCGGATCGCGCGGACCGAAGCAGCGCACCTCGACGCCCATGCGGCGGGTCAGCGCGCGGCTGAGCTGATCGACGACCACGCCGGCCCCGCCGTAGATGTGCGGCGGGTACTCGCGGGTAATGAAGAGCGCCTTCACGTCAGGCCGGCTCCGCGTCGGCCGGCGGGGCCCCGCCCGGCTCGCCCTCCTGGCGCTCGAGCTTGCGCGAGACCGTGCGCACGTCGATGCCCAGCAGGCGGGCCGTCAGCGTCTTGTTGCCCTTCGTCACGCGCAGCGTCTCCTCCAGCAAGCGTGCCTCCACCTCGGCCAGCGGCGTGCCGATCCGGATCGACAGCACACCCTCCGGCAGGGGCGTGGCGCCGGCGATCTCCGCCGGCAGGTCGGCGATCTCGATGCGACCGCCGCGCGCCAGCACCACCGCACGCTCCACGACGTTCTCCAGCTCGCGCACGTTGCCGGGCCACGAGTACGCCTCGAGCTGGCGCACCGCCTCGTCGCTGAGGCCGTCCAGCTTCCGGTTGTTCTTGGCGGCGTAGAGGCGCACGAAGTGATGCGACAGCACCGGGATGTCCTCGCGGCGATCGCGCAGCGGCGGCACGGTGATCGTGATGACGTTGAGCCGGTAGAACAGGTCCTCGCGGAAGCGCCTGTCCTTGACCATCTGGGCGAGCTCCTGGTTGGTCGCCGCCACGACGCGCACGTCGACCCGCTGGCTGCGGGTGCCGCCCAGCCGCTCGAACTCGCCCTCCTGGAGCACGCGCAGGATCTTGGGCTGGGTCACCGGCGAGAGGTCGGCCACCTCGTCCAGGAACAGCGTGCCGCCGTCGGCCAGCTCGAAGCGGCCCTCCTTGCGGCCGGCGGCGCCGGTGAACGCGCCCCGCTCGTAGCCGAACAGCTCGGACTCCAGCAGCGCCTCCGGCAGCGCCGCGCAGTTGACCGCCACGAACGGCCCACTCTTGCGCGCCGAGCGGTCGTGGATGGCGCGGGCCACGCCCTCCTTGCCGGTGCCGCTCTCGCCCTGGAT
>JBGPZN010000223.1:0-5967 GCA_041493815.1 Methylomirabilia bacterium | reverse complement strand
CGTGCTCGGCACCCCCGGGGACGACCTCGGCGCCGTCGGCCAGACCATGGTCCAGCGGCGGATCCGCCACCTGCCGGTGGTAGACGGCGGCAAGCTCGTGGGCATGATCTCGATCGGCGACATCGTGAAGGCGCAGCGCGACCAGTACCAGGGCGAGGTCGACACGCTGCAGACCATCGTCATGGAGCACGGCCACTGATGGCGCTCGGCACCACGGAGCGCGCGCTCCGCGTGGCGGTGGTGGGGGCGGGGCCCGCGGGCTTCTACGTCGCCGAGCATCTGCTGCGCCGCGCCGACCTCGTCGCCGACGTCGACATGTTCGATCGGCTGCCCACGCCGTACGGCCTCGTGCGGGCCGGGGTGGCGCCGGATCACCAGAAGATCAAGGCGGTCACCGTGGCCTTCGACAAGGTCGCCGCCCACCCGCGCTTTCGGTTCTTCGGCGGCGTCGAGCTGGGCAAGGACCTGAGCGTGGCCGACCTGCGCGCGCACTACCACCAGATCGTCTACACGACCGGCGCTCAGACGGATCGGCGGATGGGGATCCCCGGCGAGGACCTGCCCGGCAGTCATCCCGCCACCGAGTTCGTCGCCTGGTACAACGGCCATCCCGACTATCGCGACTGTCAGTTCGATCTCACGCAGGAGCGGGTGGCCGTCGTCGGCGTCGGCAACGTCGCGGTGGACGTCGCGCGCATCCTCTGCCGCACGCCCGAGGAGCTGGCGAAGACCGACATCGCCGACTACGCGCTGGAGGCGCTGCGGCACAGCCGGGTGCGCGAGGTCTATCTGCTCGGCCGCCGGGGCGCCGCCCAGGCCGCGTTCACCAATCCCGAGATCAAGGAGCTGGGCGAGCTGGAGGCCGCCGACATCGTCGTGGCCCCGGCGGAGGCCGAGCTCGACCCGCTCAGCCGGGATGCCCTCGAGAAGAGCGGCGACCGCGCGAGCGCGAAGAAGGTCGAGATTCTCCAGTCGTATGCGCGCCGGCCGCCGGCCGGCAAGCCACGCCGGCTCCTCGTGCGCTTTCTCGTCTCGCCGGTCGCGGTGCTCGACAACGCCGCCGGCGCCGTCGGCGGGATCCGTCTCGTGCGCAATCGGCTGGTCGCCTCGGCAATCGGCGCCATCCAGGCCCAGCCCACCGAGGACGTCGAGGAGCTGCCGGTCGGGCTCGTGTTCCGCTCGGTCGGCTACCGCGGCGTCCCGCTGCCCGGCGTGCCGTTCGACGACAAGTGGGGCGTCGTGCTCAACGAGAGGGGACGCGTCCTCGACCCCGACACCAAGCATCCACTGCCGGGCGAGTACACGGCGGGCTGGATCAAGCGGGGCCCGAGCGGCGTCATCGGGACCAACAGGCCCGATGCGGCCGAGACGGTCGCCGGGATGCTGGAGGACGTGACGGCCGGCCAGACGCTCGAGCCATCGGAGCCCGATCCCGCCGCCGCCGAGTGGCTGGTGCGCCAGCGCCAGCCCAGCTACATCTCGTACGCCGACTGGCTGCGGCTCAACGATCTCGAGGTGGCGCGCGGCCGGGCCCAGGGCCGGCCCCGCGTCAAGTTCACGCGCCTCGACGAGATGCTCACCGCGCTGGGGAACCGCTGCCGGGGCTGAGCGGATTATCTCCGTGAGTCCACGCGGGCACCGGGTGGGGAATAAGGCCTTGACCGTCTTCGTCACACGAGTGTTAAATGAGGACGTGTATTGTGAATCTCGTCACGAAGGTCAGGGAGGAGGCGCCATGAGGGCGTGTCTGAGGTCGTTGACCGTCGCCGCCGTCTCCCTCACGCTCGTCGCCGGCGCCGCCATGACGGCTGCGTGGGCGCAAGGTGAGTGGAAGGCGCCGGCCGACGCGAAAGCCGTGAAGAATCCGGTCAAGGGTGTTGGCAACGCGAAGAAGAACATCGAGACGAACTGCGTGACGTGCCACGGTCCCAACGGCAAGGGCGATGGCGCCGCCGCCGCCGCGCTGCCGCCGCCGAAGCCGGCGGACTGGACGTCGCCGAAGGTGGCGGCCGAGAGTGACGGCGAGCTCTTCTGGAAGATCAGCAACGGCCGCGGCGCCATGCCGCCGTGGAAGCACCTGCCCGACAAGGACCGCTGGGAGATCGTCAACCACATCCGGACGCTGCAAAAGAAGTAGTCCGCGCCTTCCGGCTCGTCTCGACGACGCCCCGCTGGCCATGGCCGGCGGGGCGTTCGTATTTCGTATATTGAGGCGTGCGCCTGGCCACCATCGATCTCGGGAGCAACACCGTGCGGCTGCTCGTCGCCGACGTCGAGCCCGGCGCGCGTGGTTGGCGCGTGGTCGAGGCCGACCAGCGCGTCACCCGGTTGGGCGAGGGGCTCGCCGCCAGCGGCCGCCTCGGCGAGGCACCGGCCGAGCGAACGGCGGGGGTGGTCGGCGAGTACGTGGCGCGCGCCCGGCGCGCGGCCGCCCGGCGCGTGGCGATCGTGGCCACCAGCGCCGTGCGCGAGGCCGCCAACGGCCGCGAGTTCGCCGCCGCGCTGGAGCGGGTCACCGGCGAGCAGGTCACGATCGTCAGCGGCGCCGAGGAAGCCGCCCTCACGCTGGCCGGGGTGCTCGGCGGCCTCGACGGCGGCCGGGGACCGCAGACGGCGACACTGGTCTTCGACATCGGCGGCGGCAGCACCGAGTACATCCTCGCCCGCGATCGCGAGCCAGTGACCGCCATCAGCCTGCGCCTGGGTGTCGTCGACCTCGCCGAGCGCTACCCGTTCCCGGGAGCGGTCGACTGGCCGCGCTACCGCGCGATGCAGGCCGAGATCGCCGGCCGGCTGGCGGCCGAGCTGCCGAGCGAGATCCGCCTGGCCGATCCCGGCCGCCTCGTCGGTACCGCCGGTACCTCCACCACGCTGGCCGCGCTCGACCTCGGCCTGCAGCGGTACGATCCCGGCCGCGTGCAAGGCCACGTGCTGGCGCGCGGCGCGATCGAGCGGCTGCTGGCCCGCCTGGGCGCGCTGACCGTCGCCGAGCGCGGGGCACTGCCATGCCTGGAGCCGGGGCGGGCTGACCTGATCGTCGCCGGCACGGCCGTCGTGCTGGCGACGATGGATCGGCTCTCCGCCGGTCACGTGATCGTGAGCGACTGGGGCTTGCGCGAGGGCATCCTGATCCGGCTGGCCTCCTGAGTCCAACCGCGTGTTCTTGCTGGGGAATCTCGTGCGGCCCCGAGGCCCCGTCATTTGACAGGGTCGGGGTCGGCGTCTATTCTAGATCCGCAACTATGGATGAGATCGCAGTACTCGTGCTCAACGCGACGTACGAGCCGCTGCATTTCACGAACGCTCGTCGCGCCGTCACGCTCCTGCTGGCCGGCAAGGCCGAGCCGGTCGAGGCCTCGCCGCGCGTGATCCGCTCGCCGTCCCGGGTGTTCGCGCTGCCGGCCGTCATCCGGCTGGCGGTCTTCATCCGCAAGCCGTTCCTCGACCGCGTCGCCTTCAACAAGAAGAACATCCTGCGGCGCGACGGCTATGCCTGCCAGTACTGCAACCGCCGCGGCGAGCGGCTGACCGTGGACCACATCGTGCCGCGCTCGCGGGGTGGTGACACGAGCTGGACCAACGTGGTGGCGGCCTGCCTGCGCTGCAACCTCCGGAAGGGCAACCGGCTGCTGGAAGAATCCGGGATGCGTCTTCTTCGCGATCCTGTCCATCCGAAATTCGTCTTTTCAACCCACATGCTCCGACACCCCCACGCCCACTCGTTACTGGACTCGTGGCGAAAGTACCTGCTCGCCGTCCCGACCCTGTCCTAGCGATCCCGGCCCGATGTTTCGCCTGACGTCGGAGTATTCGCCGCGCGGCGACCAGCCGCAGGCGATCATCGACCTCACCCGCGTCGTGCGTGAGGGCCGCCGCCACGCGGTGCTGCGCGGCGTGACGGGCTCGGGGAAGACGTACACGATCGCCAACCTCATCGCCAACGTGAACCGCCCCACGCTGGTGCTGTCGCCCAACAAGACGCTGGCCGCCCAGCTCTACAGCGAGTTCAAGGCGTTCTTCCCGGACAACGCCGTCGAGTACTTCGTGTCGTATTACGACTACTACCAGCCCGAGGCCTACATCCCCCAGTCGGACACGTACATCGAGAAGGATGCGCTCATCAACGACGAGATCGATCGTATGCGCCACTCGGCCACCCAGTCGCTGCTGGAGCGTCGCGACGTGGTGGTGGTGGCGTCGGTCTCGTGCATCTACGGCATCGGCGCCCCCGAGACGTACCGCGAGATGCACCTGGCCCTGCGGGACGGCGAGGTGATGGACCGTGACGCCATCATCCGCCGGCTGATCGCCGTGCAGTACGAGCGCAACGACTACGACTTCCACCGGGGCACGTTCCGGGTCCGCGGCGACGTGGTCGAGGTGTTCCCGGCCAACGAGGAGTCGGCGGCGATCCGCATCGAGCTGTTCGGCGACACGATCGATGGCATCCACCGCCTGGACCCCCTCAAGGGGCAGGTGCAGGAGCGCCTCCCCGAGATCCACATCTATCCCGCCAGCCACTACGTCACGCCGGCCGAGCAGCTCGAGCGGGCGCTGGGGACGGTGCAGGAGGAGCTGGGCGAGCGGCTGGCCTTCCTGCGCGGGAAGAATCGCCTGCTGGAGGCCCAGCGCCTGGAGCAGCGCACGCTGTTCGACATGGAGATGCTGCGCGAGCTGGGCTACTGCCACGGCATCGAGAACTACTCGCGCCACCTCACCGGGCGGCGGCCGGGCGAGGCGCCGCCGGTGCTGATCGAGTACCTGCCCAAGGACGCGCTGATCATCATCGACGAGAGCCACGTGGCGGTGCCGCAGGTGCGTGGCATGTACTACGGCGACCGCTCACGCAAGGAGTCGCTCGTCGAGTACGGCTTCCGGCTGCCGTCGGCGTTCGACAACCGGCCGCTCACGTTCGAGGAGTTCACGCGCCTCACGCCGCAGACGGTGTATGTGTCGGCCACGCCCGCCGACTACGAGCTGGGTCTGGCCGGCGACGCGGTGGCCGAGCAGGTGATCCGCCCCACCGGCCTCATGGACCCCAAGATCACCGTGCGGCCGGCCGGCGACCAGGTCGACGACCTCCTGCACGAGATTCGTGCCCGCGCCGAGCGCGAGGAGCGCGTGCTGGTCACCACCCTGACCAAGCGCATGGCCGAGGACCTCACCGAGTACTACCAGCAGCTCGGCCTGCGCGTGCGCTACCTGCACTCCGACATCGACACCCTCGACCGGGTGGCGGTCATCCGCGACCTGCGCCTGGGCAAGTTCGACGCCCTCATCGGCATCAACCTGCTGCGGGAGGGGCTCGACATCCCCGAGGTGTCGCTGGTGGCGATCCTCGACGCTGACAAGGAGGGTTATCTGCGCTCCTCGACGTCGCTGATCCAGACCTCGGGTCGGGCCGCGCGCAACGTCAACGGCGAGGTGATCATGTACGCCGACAAGGTCACCAACTCGATGGCCGAGGCCCTGCGTGAAACCGAGCGCCGCCGCGCGATCCAGGCCCGCTACAACGCCGAGCACGGCATCACGCCCGAGTCGATCCGCTCGTCCATCCGCGAGCTGCTCCAGACGGTGTACGAGCGCGACTACTACACGGTGGAGGTGGAGGCGCCGGCCACCGAGACGTTCGCCTCGCCGGCCGCCCTCGCCAAGCGGATCGCCGAGATGGAGGCGGCCATGCGCGACGCCGCCCGCCGGCTCGACTTCGAGCAGGCCGCCGAGCTGCGTGACCGCGTGAAGTCGCTGAAGCGCCAGCAGGTCACGTAAGGCGGAGCGACGAAAGACAACACGAGTCGGAGCCGGCACCCTTCTAGAACAGGCCACCCACGCTTCGACGCGGGCACGCGCACTCGCTACAATAGTCCCGTGAGTCTCGTCGCGTGACCCTCGACGACAAGCTGCAGCGGCTACCCGACCGGCCGGGCGTCTACCTGTATCGCGACGCCAAGGCCCAGGTGATCTACG
>JBGPZN010000549.1:0-2500 GCA_041493815.1 Methylomirabilia bacterium | reverse complement strand
TACCATCGAGAGCTCACCGTGACGTCGACGTATTCCTCGTCTCCCGCGACGCTCGCCCGCGCCTTCTGGCTGCTCGCGGCCGGCAAGGTAGAGGTCGAGCGGCTCATCACGCATCGGCTTCCGCTGGAGCGGCTGGCCGAGGGCGTGGAGCTCATGCGCCGCCGCGAGGCGCTCAAGGTCTACGTGACGCCATGACGACGATGCGCGCGATGGTGTTCCACGGTCCCGGCGACCTGCGCGACGAGCAGGTGCCGGTGCCCGAGCCGGCGCAGGGCGAAGTCGTCCTGAGGATCGACGCCGCACTGACCTGTGGGACCGACGTCAAGACGCTGCGCCGCGGCCATCCCGTCATGATCCCGCGCGTGCCGACCGTGTTCGGCCACGAGTTCGCGGGACGCGTGGCCGCCGTCGGCGCCGGCGTGCGCGCCGTGCGCGAGGGCGATCACGCGGTGGCCGCCAACTCGGCCCCCTGCCGCCGCTGTGCGCTGTGCCTGGCCGGCCGCCCGAACCTGTGCGAGGACCTGCTGTTCGTCAACGGCGCCTATGGCGAGTTCATCGCGCTGCCCGCCCGGCTGGTCGCGGTCAACCTCGTGCGTCTGGATCCGGCCACCGCGGCGGCCCGGGCCGCCTTCGCCGAGCCGCTGGCGTGCGCGCTGGGCGGGGTCGAGCGGGCGGGCGTGGAGGGCGGTCAGACGGTGGTCGTCTTCGGCCACGGGCCGCTCGGCTGCCTGCTGGCCATGGTCGCCGCCGCCCGCAAGGCCCGCGTGATCCTGGTCGGCAAGCGCGGCTGGCGGCTCGAGCGCGTGCGCAGTCTCGGCATCGCCGAGGTGCTCGACGCCACCGCGACCGACGACATCGTGGCCGACCTGCGGGCGGCCACGGCGGGGCGGGGCGCCGACGTCACCATCGACGCCACCGGAAGGCCCGAGGTCTGGGGGCAGGCCATGGATGCCGTCGGCCGCGGGGGCCGCGTGGTATTCTTTGGCGGATGCGCGCCCGGCACGACGGTCAGCGTGGATACGCGGCGGGCGCACTACGAAGAGCTGGCGCTCCTCGGCGCGTTCCATCACACGCCTGACCTGATCCGGCGGGCGGTGGAGCTGCTCGAGGCGAACACCATCGAGCCCGAGACCCTCATCACGCAGCGCATGGGTCTCGGCGGAGTCCGCGAGGCGCTTGAGCTGATGGCCACCGGTAAGGCGCTGAAGGTGCTGATCGAGCCATGATCCGCCGCCTGACTCTCGGGCTGGCCGCGCTCGCCGTGCTGATCGCCGCTCCGGCTGCGCTCGCCTTCGACCCCCAGCAGACGTTCCGGCAGGGCTCATTCGTGGTGTCGCCGGAGGCCGGCTACGGCCGCCAGTTCAATCTCGAGGACAAGCGGGTGTTCTCCGACGTGGAGTTCGTGAACGTGGGCGTGCGCTTCGGCTGGCTGCCGTTCAGCCCGGTCGGGCCCGGGCCGCTGCACGGTGCGCTCGAGGTCGGTCTGGAGCCGCTCTATCAGCGCTATCTGGAGCCGCGCGACGCCTTCTTCGCCGGGCTGGGGCTGACCGGACGCTATCACTTCCTGTCGCTCGGGCGGTTCGTCCCGTACGCGGAGGCGGCGGCGTTCGCCGGCGGAACCGATCTCAAGATCCGCGAGATCCGCTCGGACTTCACCTTCCTGTTGTGGGTCGGCGCCGGCGCGTCCTTCTTCGTGACCGACCGGACGGCGCTGTATGGCGGCTATCGCTACGAGCACCTGTCCAACGGCAACACCGAGCGTCCCAACCGTGGCTTCGAGGCGCACACCGGCGTGGCCGGGGTGTCGTTCTTCTTCGAGTGAGGGTGTGATGAAGGCCCCGATCGCCGAGATCTTGCTGGCCGGCCCGCGCGGCTTCTGCGCGGGCGTCGAGCGCGCCATCGACATCGTCGAGGTCGCGCTGTCGGTGTGCCCGCCGCCGGTGTACGTCCGCCGCGAGATCGTCCACAACCGGCTGGTCGTGGAGACCCTGCGTCACAAGGGCGCCATCTTCGTGGACGAGCTGGACGAGGTGCCCGACGACGCCACCGTGATCTTCAGCGCCCACGGCATCTCGCCGGCGGTCCGCGAGGAGGCGCAGCGGCGCGGCCTGCGGGTCATCGACGCCACCTGCCCGCTGGTGACCAAGGTGCACCTGGAGGCGATCCGCTACGCGCGCGAGGGTTACTCGATCATCCTGATCGGCCACGAGGACCACGACGAGGTCATCGGCACGCTGGGCGAGGCGCCCGAGCGCATCGTGGTGGTCGACAGCGTGGAGGAGGTCGAGCGGCTGGTGCTGCCCGACCCCGACAAGGTCGCCTATCTCACGCAGACGACGCTGTCCGTCGACGACACCCACGACGTCATCGAGGCACTGCGGCACAAGTTCCCCAAGATCGTCGGTCCCTCGCGCGACGACATCTGCTACGCGACGCAGAACCGCCAGACGGCGGTGAAGCGACTGGTGGACGACGTCGACGTGCTGCTGGTGATCGGTGC
>JBGPZN010000270.1:0-5083 GCA_041493815.1 Methylomirabilia bacterium | reverse complement strand
ACGGCGTGCTCACCGACGGCGGCCTCTACTACGCCGAAAATGGCGACGAGCTGAAGCGCTTCGACGTGCGCGACGGCCAGGGCCTGGTCCTGCTGCGCGAGGCCGGCCTGCTGACCGCTATCGTGACCCGCAAGCAAACCACCATCGTCACCCGCCGCGCCCACGACCTCGGCATCGCCGAGGTTCACCAGAACGTCACCGACAAGGCCAAGGCCATCGCCGACCTCGTCGCCCGCCACCATCTCGACCCCGCGACCGTCTGTTACGTCGGCGACGACCTCGGCGACCTGCCCGCCATGCGCCTCGTCGGAATCTCGGTCGCCGTCGCCAACGCCGTCCCCGAAGTCCGCCGCGCCGCCACCTACGTGACCCGCGCCAAACCCGGCCACGGCGCCATCCGCGAGATTTGCGACCTCATCCTCGCCGCCCACCACCCCCGCCGAAAGTAGAACTCGCGCCGCGTGGCCGGCTGAGGCCCGTTCCTGCGACCGGGTGAGCAAGCTAGTACGCGGGGACGGGTTCGGTCGTGGCGCGCACGCGCGCGAAGTATTCCTTGAACGTCTCGACATCGTCCGCCGACACCATGTCCGAGACGAGGAAGCACGCGACGTCCTTCTGCGTCCACACCCACGCCGCAAACCCGCTGTCGCGCACCAGCGCCGGCCGCCAGCGCCCGATCTTCACGCGGGCGGGTTCCGGGAGCGTCAACCCCGTCGTGGCCGGCAGCGCGATGTAGGTGAGCATGTGGCCGTCGACGTCACGGTAGTGGATGGCGACGCCGCGCTGGCGCTCGAGGTACACCGGCTCGGCGGCCACGAACTGCAGGCGGTCGTCGCCCACGAAGACCTGCGGCAGCGCGATGCCGGACTCCTGCGTGAGCCACGGCAGCGCCGTCGGCAGGATCTCGCCGTGCCGCGCGCCCCACATGACCGTGCGCGCGTGCTCGCTCACGACGGCGCGCACGTAGCGCTGCACGGGATCGGCGGGCACGATGCGCGGCAGCACCGGCAGGGTGACGAGCGCGAGCACCATGGTGGTGGCGGCGGCCGCCAGCAGCGGCGCCAGCCAGGCCGGGCGCCGCGCGGGCGGCGAGGCCGCGTCCACGATCGCCACCCGCAGGCGCGCGGGCGCGGCGTAGCGCGGCAGGTCGCCGACCAGCCGGCGCCCCAGCGTCTCGTCCGAAGATTCGTCGAAGCGATCGCTCATTTCGTCTCGTAGTCGCGGAGCAGGCCTCGCAGCCGCTCCTTGGCCCGAAAGATCCGCGACTTCACCGTGCCGACCGGGCAGGCCATCACCCGGGCCACCTCCTCCAGGGGGAGACCCTCGACCTCGGCGAGCAGGAGCACCGTGCGGAACTCCTCAGGCAGGCGGCGCATGGCCCGCTCGAGATCGGTGTGGGCGTCCATCGCGGTCCCGTCGTCCTCCGGGGCGTGATGGAACATGGGGACGTCCCATTCGGGGACGCCGTCCTCCGCCACCGGGGACTCCCGCTCGCGGACCCGGTAGAACGTCAGGAACGTGTTTCTCAGAATCTGAAACAACCACGCCCGGAGGTGGGTTCCCGGCTGGAACCGATGGGAAAACCTGAAGGCTCGCAGGTACGTCTCCTGGACCAGGTCGTCGGCGTCGGGCGGCCGCTTGGTCAGGTACATCGCGAAGTTGTAGAGGGCGTCGAGGTGGGCGAGGGCCTGGCGCTGGAAGTCGAGATCGGCCATCACTCAGCCCTCGAGCCAGTGCCTCGGGTAGGCGCCGCGCCGGACCTCGTGCTCGTCGGCGAGATCGTCGAGCAGCTCGTGCACGCGCCGGTAGAGCGTGGGGTGGGTGAGGTCGGGCGCGATGTCGGCCAGCGGGCGGAGCACGAACGCGCGCTCGGCGACGAGCAGATGCGGGATGTGCAGGTCGTCGGGCGCGCTGAGCACGTGGTCCTCGTAGAACAGGATGTCGATGTCGAGCGTGCGCGGCGCGAACCGCCGCGCCTCCGGCGTCTGCCCGGGCGCGCGCGTGCGGCCGAGCGCGCCCTCGATCGCCTGCAGGCGATCGAGCAGCGCGCGCGGCGCCAGCGTCGTCTCGACCGCCACGACGCAGTTGAGATACCAGGGCCGCTCGGTCTCGGTCTGGCCCGGCTCCGCCTCCCACGGCTCCGACTCGTACAGCGGCGAGGCGGCGACCAGCGCGAGGCCGTCGGCCTGCAGCCGCGCCACGGCCGTCCGCAGCAGCGCCAGGCGATCGCCGAGGTTGGAGCCGAGCGAGAGGTAGACCTGGGCCATCAGCGCGTCCGCACCAGCTCGACCGACGGGGTGCCGACCAGGCCCTGCAGCGGCGGCGTCAGCTTGCGCACCCGCACGCGGACCTGGTGGACGGGGAACTCGCGGAGCAGCGCCTGCGCGATCAGCCCGGCCAGCCGCTCGATCAGGTTCACGCGGCCCTTGGTGCCGATCTCGACGATGCGGCGGGCCACCTCGCTGTAGTCGACCGCGGCGGCGAGATCGTCGGACACCGCCGCCGGGGCCAGGTCCATCGCGAGCTCGGCGTCGACCGAGAACCACACGCCGACCGTCTGCTCGGCCTTGCTCACGCCGTGGTGGCCGTAGAACCGCACGTCCTCGAGCAGCAGGCGGTCGGCCGTCACAGGCGGACCACGACGTTCTTGAGGCAGCCGACCCCGTCGATGCGCACCTCGACCCGATCGCCGGCGCCCACCGGACCCGAGACCCCCGGCGCGCCGGTGGCGACCACGTCGCCGGGCAGCAGGGTCATGACCTCGGAGACGCGGGCGAGGACATCCTCGACGGCGAACACCAGCTCCTTGGTCGAGCCGGTCGCGCGCAGCGTGCCGTTCACCCACGTCTCGATCGTGGCCGTGTTGGGATCGAGGTCGGTCGCGATGCACGGCCCCACCGGACAGAACGTGTCGAAGGCCTTGGCCCGCGTCCAGTCGCCGTCGCGCGTCTGGATGTCGCGGGCGGTGACGTCGTTGAGCCCGGCGTAGCCCAGCACGTACTCGCGGGCTCGCGCGGCCAGCACGTTGTGGCAGCGACGCTTGATCACCGCCGCCAGCGCCGCCTCGCATTCGAGATGTCGGCTCGCGGCGGGGGCGACGATCGGATCGTCGGGCCCGACCAGCGCGCTGATCGGCTTGAAGAACATCAGCGGCTCGTCGGGCACGACGCGCCCGAGGCCGGCGGCCTGCTCGCGATGATTGAGGCCGACGGCGACGATCTTGGAGGGCAGCACCGGCGCCAGCAGCACCACCTGGCGCAGGGGGTAGCGGCGCCGCCCGCGGCGGAAGAGGCTCCACGGGGTGCCCGCGTACTCGACCACGACCGCGCCGTCCACGACGCCGTAGCGCGTCTTGTCCTCGACCCGGAAGCGGACGATCTGCACGGCTCAGGCGAGCCCCAGGACGTCGGCCATCGAGTAGAGTCCGGGCGGTTGCCCGACGATCCAGCGGGCGGCCCGCAGCGCGCCGCGGGCGAAGGTGTCGCGGCTGTGGGCGCGATGCGTCAGCTCCAGGCGCTCCCCCAGGGTGCCGAAGGACACGGTGTGCTCGCCGACGACGTCGCCCGAGCGGAGTGACATCACCGCGATCTCCTGAGGCGGGCGCTCGCCCGGCAGCCCTTCGCGGCCGTACACGCCCACCTTGCCGAGGTCGCGGCCGAGGGCCTCCGCCACCAGCTCGGCCATGCGCACGGCGGTGCCGCTCGGCGCGTCCTTCTTGAACCGGTGGTGGATCTCGGTGATCTCGACGTCGTAGTCGTCGCCCAGCGCCTTGGCCATGATCGGCAGCAGCTTGAAGGCCAGCGTGACCGCCACCGACATGTTCGGCGTCTGCATGATCGCCGCGCGGCGGGCGAGCGCGGCGATCTCGGTGCGCTGGCTCACCGAGAAGCCCGTGGTGCCGATCACCGCGCGGGCGCCGGCCGCGGCGACCAGCCGGAGGTGCTCGAGCGAGGCGTCGGGAACGGAGAACTCCACCAGCACGCGGTCGGTGGTGATGGCGGCGGCGGCGTCGCTGCCCAGCGTGACGCCGGCGGGACCGATGCCGGCCAGCTCGCCGACGTCGGCGCCGAGCGCGCGATGACCGGCGGCCTCCAGGGCAGCGACGACGCGCACGTCGGGCGTGTCGCGGGCCAGGGCGACGATGCGGGTGCCCATGCGGCCGGCGGCGCCGGCGACGACGAGGGCGGCCGCGCGGGCATCGGGGCGCCCCGCGGGCGGTGCGGCGGCGGTCACGGTCGGATCCCGGTTACTGGACGAGCGCGTACTGCCGGAGGATCCCGCGCAGCGTCTCGCGGTTCGCCTCGCCCATCCGGCACATCGGCAGCCGGAACTCGGGCTCCAGCATGCCGGCCATGGCCATGGCTTCCTTGATCGGGATCGGGTTGGTCTCGAGGAACGCCGCCCGGGCCAGCGGGAACAGCCGGTAGTGCAGCTCGCGGGCGCGCTTGAAGTCGCCGTCCAGCGCGGCGTGCACCATGTCGGCGGTCTCGCGCGGCACGATGTTGGCGATCACCGAGACCACGCCGTGGCCGCCGATGGCCATGAGCGCCAGCGTGACGTTGTCGTCGCCGGACAGGACCGAGAAGCTCGGCCCGCAGGCGGCGATGACCTGGCTCATCTGGTCGAGGCTGCCGGAGGCTTCCTTCACGCCGACGATGTTGCGACAGTCGCGGGCCAGGCGCGCCATCGTCGCCGTCTCGACGTTGACGGCGGTGCGGCTCGCGATGTTGTACGTCACGATCGGAATCCCGACCGATTCGGCGACGGCGCGGAAGTGGCGATACAGCCCTTCCTGGGTGGGCTTGTTGTAGTACGGGTTGACGACCAGCGCCCCGCTGGCGCCCGCCAGCTCGGCGTGCTTCGTGAGGTCGATCGCCTCCGCCGTCGAGTTCGAGCCGGTGCCGGCGATCACGTGCACCCGCTTGCGCGCGGTCTCGACCACGATCTCGACGACGCGCTTGTGCTCGTCGTGGTTCAGCGTCGGCGACTCGCCGGTCGTCCCGCACGGGATCAGGCCGTCGGTGCCGTGGGTGATCTGGAACTCGACCAGTTCCCGCAACTTGGCCTCGTCGACGCTTCCGTT
>JBGPZN010000477.1:0-3022 GCA_041493815.1 Methylomirabilia bacterium | reverse complement strand
CGCCGCCAGCAGATAGAAGCTCGACATGCCGACGCCGCCGAGCACGCCGACGAACAGGTAGAGCTGCCACAGCGCGCCGACCGTCGACACCAGCGCGAAGGCGGCGCCCGCCAGCGCCACCGTGACGACCAGCATCACCCGCGGGCCGTGACGATCGGCGAGCGCGCCGATGGCGAAGCCGGCCACGCCGCCCAGCAGCAAATTGATCGACAGCGCGGTCGCGATCGCGCCCCGGCTCCAGCCGAACGTCTCGGCGAGGACCGGCAGGAACACGCCGTAGGCGGCCAGGGGCGTCGAGATGCCGTAGGTCACGACGAACAGGGCGAGGACGATGAGCCAGCGGCGAGCGGACGGACGCACCCGACAGTCTTACCACAGCCTCCCGGCGGTGGCGCGACGAGGCGCCGTTTTCGGTGTATAAAGGGCCCCTGACCCCGGGTAACGCAGCTTCCCAACCATCGGAGGAGAAGACGACATGGCCCAACTGAGGATCCCCCTGGACGACGCGCGGTTCGGCAAAGGCTTGAGCTGGAAGGACTACATGGCGCAGATGGGCGACACCCAGGCCCGCACCGAGGCCAACTACGCCAAGTCCAACCTGACCGAGGACGAGAAGAAGTTCTTCGGCGGCGTCACCGGCGTCAAGTACGTCATGATGCTGGCCGAGAACTGGTGCGGCGACGTCCACCGCAACTCGCCACTGATCGCCCATATCGTCGACGCACTGCCGGGCGCCGAGCTGCGGGTGTTCCTCCGCGACCAGAACGCCGACCTGCGCGACACCTTCCTGAACAACGGCTATCAGTCCATTCCGGTCGTCGTCTTCTTCGACAAGGACTGGAACGAGATCGGCCGCTGGATGGAGCGCGCCCACGCCGCCACCACCAAGGCCGCGCAGATCCGCGCCAAGACGCTCGACGCCGCGCCCAAGGAAGGGCAGGACGCCGCGATGGCCGAGTTCCGCAAGCAGGTCCAGGCCGCCTACGAGGAGCCCAGCGCCGCCCTGTGGCGTGGCGCCGCCAACGAGGTGAAGCTGCTGCTCGAGCAGCGCCTGGCCAAGAAGTAACGCAGGGTCCCGAAGATTCCCGAGGCGCCGGGCTTCGGCGTCGGGTTGTAGAGGAGCGCCCCGGCTTCGCCGGGGCGCTCCGAACGTTGGGGGGTATGGGGGGCCATTTCGGGGCCCCCAGTCAAACAAGGAGCAGAGCTATGGAGCTGCAAGGGCAGGTCGCCATCGTCACCGGTGCTGGTCGCGGCATCGGCCGCGCCACCGCACTCGAGCTCGCTCGCCTGGGCGCCGACATCGTCATCGCCGAGCTGGACGCGGGCGGGGCCGACAAGACCGCCGCGCTCGTGAAGGACCTCGGCCGCCGCGCCGTCGTCGTCCCCACCGACGTCACGAAGCGGGCCGACCTGGCCACGATGGTCGAGCGCACGCGGGCGGCGTTCGGACGGATCGACGTCCTCGTCAACAACGCCGGCATCTACCGCGCGGCGACGACGCTCGACGTGACCGAGGAGCACTGGGACGCGATCATGACCATCAACGCCAAGGCGGTGTTCTTCGCCACCCAGGCGGTGCTGCCGGTGATGATCGCGCAGAAGAGCGGCAGCATCGTCAGCCTGGCGTCGATGGCCGGCAAGGTCGGCAGCCGCACCAACCTGCCCTACAACGCCAGCAAGGCCGCCGTCATCAGCATGACCAAGAGCCTTGCGCTCGCTCACGCCGCCGACGGCATCCGCGTCAACTGCGTGTGCCCCGGCTTCGTCGAGACCGACATGTGGACGATGGTCGCGCGCGAGCAGGGCGCGCTGCTCAACCAGACGCCGGAAGAGTTCACCCGCCGGCGCCAGGAGTCGGTGCCGCTGGGGCGGATGGAACGCCCCGAAGACGTCGCCACCGTGATCGGCTTCCTCGCCTCGCCGCGTGCCGGCTACATGACGGGCCAGGCGCTGAGCGTCGACGGCGGCCTCGTCATGCACGGCTAGGAGACCGCGTTGCACGACCTCGTGATCGACAACGCCGTCGTCGTCGACGGTCTCGGCGGTCCACCACGGCCGGGCGGCGTGGCCGTCGCCGGCGGACGCATCGTCGCGATCGGCGGCGACCTCGGCCCCGCCCGCGAGCGCGTGGACGCCCGCGGCCTCACGCTGGCGCCCGGCATCGTGGACATCCACACGCACTACGACGCCCAGCTCACCTGGGACCCGTTCGCCACGCCGTCCACCGCGCTCGGCGTGACCACCGTCGTCATCGGCAACTGCGGCTTCACGATCGCCCCGTGCCGGCCGGACGACCGCGACCTCACGCTGCGCGCCCTCACCCACGTCGAGGGCATGTCGCTGGAGGCGCTGCGGTCCGGCGTGCGGTGGGACTTCGAGACCTATCCGCAATATCTCGACGCGATGGAGCGCCGCGGCGTGGTACCCAACGTCGCCAGCTTCGTCGGCCACTCCTCGGTCCGTACCTATGTGCTCGGCGCCGACGCCACGAAGCGCGCGGCCACCGCCGGTGAGATCGCCGAGATGAAGCGCCTCGTGCTGGAGGCCGTGCGGGCCGGCGCCATTGGCTTCGCGACGTCGACGCTCGAGCAGCACAACGGCGAGGCCGGCATCCCGATGCCCTCGCGGCTGGCAGACGAGGCCGAGATGCTAGCGCTCACCGGCGCACTGGGCGAGGCCGGCCGCGGCGTGTTCATGCTGACCAAGGGCATGACGTCCACCATCCCGTGGCTGGAGAAGATCGCCGCCAACAGCGGCCGCCCCGTGATGATCGCGGCGATGTTCGTCGATCCCGGCGATCCCACGCGCGTCTTCCGGGAGATCGGCGAGATCGAGGCCGCGCGCGGGCGCGGGCGCGAGCTCTGGGCGCAGGTGGGCTGCTTCCCGCTCGGCATGGAGTTCACGCTGCGCCACCCCTACCCGCTGGAGGCCTTCCTGGCGTGGCGGCCGGCGATCGAGGCCACGGACGAGGCGTGGTATCGGCGCGTGCTGGCCGATCCGTCGTTCCGCAAGCGCCTCAAGG
>JBGPZN010000132.1:0-8267 GCA_041493815.1 Methylomirabilia bacterium | reverse complement strand
GGGGGAGTTGAACCCCCAAGGGCTTGCGGCCCACTGGATCCTAAGTCCAGCGCGTCTGCCAGTTTCGCCACTCTCGCGGGAAGTCCGACCAGACCGACGACCCAGCATACTCAGGACGCTCGGGTGTCGCAAGGCGCCGGGCGCGGCGGTCAGGCGGCGTCCGTGGAACTCGGTACGGCGGTGGCGGTGCGCGGGGGGGTGTCGGAGCGCTTCCGAAGATCGCGCTGGCGCTCGGCGCGGAAGCGCTCCAAGCACGTCTCGCAGATCCCGTCGGTGGGCAAAAGTCTGCCCGGGGGGCGCACGGGACCGGGCGCGGGCATAATGAGCCATGACGTGGCCGAAGATGCCGCGCTGGCCGTCGGCTTGGCCCTCGCTCTCGTTGACGGCCTTGCGGTCGGTCTGGCGGTCGGCTCCCCGCCTGCGGGTGCTGGGACTGGTGTTCGTCGGCCTGCTCGGCGTGGTCATCCTCCTGCTGGTCGTCTACTCCGCCATCGCGCTCTCGCGCTTCGAGCGCGTCGAGACGCGGCGGGCCACGTACGTTTACGCCGGGGCGCAGCCGCTGGTCGCCGGTGTGCAGGTCCGCCGCATCGATCTGCCGGGGACGTTGGCCCGGCTCAAGTACACCGAGTCGCGCGGGGCGCCCGCCGCGCCCGGCCAGTACCGCCGGGCCGGCAGTGCCTGGGACATCTACTTGCGCGGCGCCGCCGGCGTGGCCGCCCAGCTCGTGCGCGTCGAGGTCCACGACGAGCGCATCACGCGCGTCACCCGCGAGGGCCACGACATCGGCGCCGCGACGCTGGAGCCGGAGATCCTGGCGAGCGCCGACGAGCGCCCCGGCGAGGAGCATCGGCCGGTTCGGCTGGCCGACGTGCCGCCCGTGCTCCTCAACGCGGTGCTGGCGGCCGAGGATCACCGCTTCTTCGAGCACGGGGGGCTCGATGCCCGCGGCGTGCTCCGCGCCGCCTGGACCAATCTGCGGGCCGGACGCGTGATGCAGGGCGGATCGACGATCACGCAGCAGCTCATCAAGAACCGGCTGCTCGGCGCCCGGCGCACCTATCTGAGGAAGCTGAACGAGGCGTGGCTGGCGACGCTCGTCGAGGCGCGGTACTCCAAGCCGCAGATCCTGGAGGCCTACCTCAACGAGATCTACCTCGGCCAGCGCGGCGGGCTGGCGGTGCGTGGCGTCGGCGCGGCCGCCCGCGTCTACTTCCGCAAGGAGATCCACCAGCTCACGACGGCCGAGGCCGCGCTGCTGGCCGGCATGGTGCGCGCGCCCAACAGCTATTCTCCCGTCGTCAATCCCGAGCGCGCCCGGGGCCGTCGCGACGTCGTGCTGGCCCGCATGCGGGATCTCGGCACGCTGTCGGCCGCCGACTGGGAGGCCGCCCGCGCCCAGCCGGTGCGGGTCCCCCCGGCGGCCACCACCGCGCCGCCGGCGCCGTACTTCATCGACTACGTGCGGCTCGAGCTCGAGCAGCGCTTCGGCGACGTCGGAGAGACCGCCGGCGCCTCCGTCTTCACCACGCTCGACCTGGTGCTCCAGCGCTTCGCGGAGGCGGCGGTGGTGCGCGGCCTCGACCGACTCGAGACGCGGGTGCCGCGGCTGCGGCGCGACGAGCCGGCCCGGCGGCTGCAGGCGGCGTTCGTCGCGCTCGATCCAACCACGGGCGAGATCCGCGCGCTCGTGGGCGGCCGCGACTACCAGGCGAGCCAGTTCAATCGCGCGGCGCTGGCGCGGCGGCAGCCGGGCTCGGCCTTCAAGCCGTTCGTCTACCTGGCGGCCCTGCGCGCGCGCGGCGGCCCTCCCGCGCTCACCGCCGCCTCGATCGTGGAGGACGCGCCGTTCACGCTGACGGTCGGACGCGAGACCTGGAGTCCGCGCAACTACCACGACCGGTACGAGGGACGGGTGACCGTGCGGCGCGCGCTGGAGCAGTCACTCAACGCCGCCACCATCCGCGTGGCCGAGAGCGTGGGCATGCCGGCCGTGGTCGAGACCGCGCGCGCGCTGGGCTTCACCGGCGAGCTGGCGCCGGTGCCGGCGGCGGCGCTGGGGACGTTCGAGGCGACGCCGCTCGAGATGGCTCGGAGCTATCTGCCCCTCGTCAACGGCGGCGTGCGGCCGACCGGGGCCATCGCCGTGCGCGCGGTGCGCGACCGCGACGGCGCGCTGGACCCCATCGACACCGCCGAGCCCGTCGCGGTCATCACACCGGCCGAAGCCTATCTCGTCACCTCGCTGCTGGAAGGCGTGATCGCCTCCGGCACCGGCGCCTCCGCCCGCGCGCTCGGCGTGTCGGGCGCGATCGCGGGCAAGACGGGCACGACCAACGACGGCCGCGACGCGTGGTTCATCGGCTACGCGCCTCGCCTGCTCGCGGTCGTGTGGGTCGGATTCGACGGCGCCGACGCGCACGGCCTCAGCGGCGCCGAGGCCGCGCTGCCGATCTGGGCGGACTTCATGCGCCAGGCGCTCGACGCCTATCCGCAGCCGGGCTTCCCCGTGCCCACCGGCATCGCGTTCGCCGAGGTCGATCTCACGAATGGCCAGCTCGCGAACCGATTCTGTCCGCGGATCGCCCGCGAGACGTTCCTGACCGGTACCGAGCCGCCACCCTGCCAGGAGCACGGCGGGGTCGGTGACCAGATCCTCGACTGGTGGCAACGCTTCCGCGAGTGGTGGCGCCGGTGAGCTCACCGGCTCGCGTCTTGCCGGGCGGCGCCGATATGCGACGGTGGTGCTGGGGCTTGCTGTGGGTGATCGCCACCGTGGGCGTCGAGGGGTGCATGACCCCGTCCTCGACTCCCGCGACGCTGGCGACGATGGCACCGCCGCCCCGGCCACGTCCGGCCGCGGAGACCGGACGCGCGTCCTGGTACGGCGAGGCCCATCACGGCCTGCCGACCGCCAGCGGAGAGCGCTTCGACATGAACGCGCTGACCGCCGCGCATCCCACGCTGCCCTTCGGCACGCGGCTGCGCGTCGTGAACCTGGACAACGACCGCGAGGTGGAGGTGCGGATCAACGACCGGGGGCCGGCCGCGCCCGGCCGGGTCATCGACCTGTCCTACGCCGCCGCCCGAGCCCTCGGCGCCGTCGGCGCCGGCATCGTCCCCGTCAGGCTGACCGTATTGCCGTGACCGCCTACCGCCGCGCTTCTCGCCAGCCGCAGATCGTGCAGTACCAGCCGATGACCGAGCCACGCTCGGTCTCGTAGAGACCGCACTTCGGACACTGGCGCTTGCCCTCGACGGCGGCCGGGCCGCGCGCCGGCGAGGGGACGGGTGCCGACGCGACGGGGATCGCCACCGGCGCCGCCATGGTCAGCGGCGCCGCCACGGCGACGGCGGCCGCCGTTTCGAAGGACACGGCCTCGGCCGGCGCCGTCAACCGCATTGGCTCGGTCACGATCGGCGCCGGCACGAGCGGCAACAGCGCGACCGGCAGCCCCGAGAGCTGCAGGGCGGTCACGCGTGACATCGCCCAGCCCGTGGAGAGAACGGCCACCGCGAAGTTCACCAGACCGAGCACCGCCGTGAGCAGCTTGCCGAACCCGCCCAGCACGGCGCCCTTGTACGCCGTCGACAGGCTGAGCGCCACGAAGTTGGGCGGGGTGAGGATCACCGCCGCGATGAACGACACGACGGTGACACGCCAGACGATGGCCCACCAGACACGCGCCTGGCCGGTCAGCGGATAGCCGTAGTGCGCGACGGCCCACTGGCTGGCCAGCCGTGGGATCAGCAGCGCGCCCCAGATCGACGCGGCGCAGAGGCCGAGCCCGCCGACGACGGCGCCGAAGATACCCATGCCGAGTCCACCGAGCGCGCCGCCGATCAGCAGCGCGCCGACCGCCAGCGGTACGATGCGGACGAGCTGTCGCCACACGACGTACCAACCGGCCCGAAGGGCGTCGCGAGTGAAGAAGCCGAATGGCTCGACCGTGAGCAAATCGTCCATTTCGTCCTCCCCTCGGCATTCTGGGACGCCGGGACGCCGCATGTCAATTTTCTACGGCTCTGCTATGCTCCGTTCTCCACTTTGCCCGGAGGAGGGCCACGTGATCCGGGACCTGGGCGACGGCCTCGTGCTCCGACGCGCCACCGGCGACGACGAAGAACGCCTGGCCGCGTTCGTCGGCGACGTGCTGCGTACCCAGGACGGCCCGGAGCCCAGCCGTTCGCTCACCGCCTGGACGCGCGATCTCATCGGCGGTCGGCATCCCTCGTTTCGCCCTGAGGACGCCACGGTGGTCGCCGACCGCCGCACCGGCGCCATCGTCTCGTGCCTGCACCTGCTGTCGCACACCTGGACGTACGGCGGCGTACCGATCGCGGTGGGCCAACCGGAGCTGATCGGCACCGTGGCCGAGCGCCGCGGCGGTGGCCTGGTGCGCGCGCAGTTCGAGGTGATCCACCGCTGGAGCGCCGAGCGGGGGCAGCGCATGCTCGCGATCACCGGCATCCCGTGGTTCTACCGTCAGTTCGGCTACGAGATGGCGATCGGGCGCGGCGGCGGGCCTCGCGTGTTCCCCGACGCGTGGACGTCACCGGGGCAGTCGCCGCCGGGCTGGCGCGTGCGGCCCGCCGGGGAGGCCGACGTCGCGTTCCTGGTCGAGCTGTCGGCGGCGGCGGCGGCGCGACACCTGCTCGGCGTCCCGCGCGACGCGGCGCTGTGGCGCTACGAGCTGACGGGCAAGCGCGCCGACAGCGCGGCACGCCGCGAGATCCAGATCCTCGAGCGTGACGGCGAGCGGGTCGGCTACCTCGGCCACGTCGGCGAGCTGTGGGGCCGTACCCTGGCGATCACGGCGTTCGAGGTCAAGGCCGGTGTGTCGTGGCGCGAGGCGTGGCTGTGCGCGGTCCGCTACTTCGTGGAGACCGGCGAGGCCCTGGCGAGGATGGTGCCGGGCGCGCGCTGCGCCGAGCTGGGCTTCTGGCTGCTCGGCACCGAGCACCCGCTCTACGACGTCTACCGCTTCCAGGAAGGCGACGGCGCGTACGCCTGGTACGCGCGGGTGCCCGACGTCGCCGCATTTCTACGATCCGTGGCTCCCGCCCTGGAGCGCCGGCTGGCGGCCTCCGTCTGCGCCGGCCACACCGGCACCCTGACCCTCGGCTTCTACACGAGCGGCGTGCGGCTCACCATCGCGCGCGGCAAGATGGGCGCGGTGGAAGCCTGGCGGCCCGACATCACGGTGTCCGGGATCGAGTTCGGGCGCCCGTCGAGAGATCCGCGTCGGCCGCTGGCGACGTTTCCCGACCTCACGTTCCTGCAGCTGCTGTTCGGCTTTCGCAGCCTGCGCGAGCTGGAGGCCGCGTTCCCCGACTGCCTCGTCCGCACCCCGGAAACGCGCGCGCTGCTGAACGCGCTCTTCCCGAAGAGCCCCTCCGAGATCTGGCCCGTTCTCTAGTTGACATGGGGGCCCCGAGATGGCCCCCAAACCCCCCAACGTTCGCGACGCCCCGGCGGAGCCGTGGCGTCGCTCTGTACCGCGCTCGCTACGGGCGCCCCGACATGGCCCCCAGACCCCCAACGCTCGGGGCACCCCGGCGAAGCCGGTGCGCCCCTCGATATTCCGGCAGGCGCCTAGGCTAGCTCTCGACGCTCATCGGCACGACCTGAACACCGGGGAGGCGGCGCAGGGCTTCGGGCGACACGCGGATCTTCGACGAGCGGCTACCGCTGCCGAGGATAGCCCACGGCAGCGTCATCACCTTGTCGTCGACGTAGATCGCCAGGTCCGCGGGCAGCGCGAACACCGTGACGCCGCCGATCAGCATGCCGGTGAGTGCGCGCGTCTCGTCGGCGGAGGCGAACGAGACCTTGGCGACGTCCAGCAGCCGACGGACCGCGCGGTTGACGTCCAGCCGCGTGGTCGCCTTCACGACGCAGGCGGCGTAGCGCCGCGGCTCCTTCTTGGAGGCGACGATGATGGTGTTGGCCGCGTGCTCCAGCGGCACCCCGTAGCGCTCGCAGTAGGCCGCGGTGTCGGCGAACGCGGGATCGATCGGCTGCAGCTCGTAGGGCACGCCCAGTCGGTCGAGGACGGCGACGACTCGGCGCTCGACCTCGGCGCCGTCAGTGCTCACGCGGTGACCCGCCGGAAGCTCGTGCCCAGCAGCGGGTGCGGCGTCTGGGGCAGATTCAGGGGCCGCGCGCTCGCGAACTCGACGGCCGTCGGTCCCTCGTCGGCGCCGGCATCCACGTCGATGGCGAGGCGCATCGGCGAGCCCGGCCAGCGATAGACCAGCGCGCCGACCGACGCGTCGCGGCGGCCACCCAGTACCGCGCTCCACAGCGTGTCGGCGCGCTCGGCGGCGCGCGCCCGCAGCCGTACGCCGAGGAGGGTGACCGGCGGCGGCGGATCAGGCGGGCCCGCCGGCGCGCGGAACGGCGGGTGCTGCGTGTCGGGTGTCGCTCGTGATTCGACGAGCTGGACGACGATGCCGAGCGCCTCCTTCGGGTGCAGGAACGCCTCGGCCCAGCCCGGATCGGAGTCGTCGTGGCCGACGATGGGGAATCCATGCGCGACGGCGCGCCCGCACGCCTCGTCCAGGTGCGGCACCCGGAACGTGACGTGATGGATGCCGGGACCGCGGGCGGCGAGGAACCGGTGGAGGAAGCCGTCGTCGCCGAGCGGCTCCAGGATTTCCAGGCGGCCGCCGCCCGCGAAGGCCCATTGCCCCCACGTGTAGGCTCCGGAGGGTCCGCCATCGCCGGTGGGCGCGCCGCCGAGTGCCCCCACGAGCACCGCGGGCGCATCGGCCATGCGGCGCGCGGCGATCGCGATGTGATCGAACTGGATCGCGCTCATCGTCCCTCCCCCGACCGCCTGACAGTCTACGCGATCGGTCCAGCGCGAGTAGAATGCGCCGGTGCGCCTGCCGCTCTTCTACGGCTGGATCGTGGTCGCCGTGGCCTTCGTCACGATGGGCCTCGGCGTCAACGCGCGCACCGCGTTCTCGCTGCTGTTTCCGCCGATCCTCGACGAGTTCGGCTGGGAGCGCGGCCTCACCGCCGGCGCCTTCTCGGTCGGCTTTCTCGTCTCGACGATCTTCACGCCGTGGATGGGCGCGGTCATGGATCGCCGGGGGCCGCGCTGGGTCATCGGCGCCGGCGCGCTCGCCGTCGGCGCCGGCCTGGCGCTGGCGCCGCTGATACGGACGCCCTGGCACCTCTACCTCACCCTCGGCGTCCTCGTGTCCGGCGGCACGCTGGCCTGCGGCTACACGGGCCACGCGCTCTTCCTGCCGAACTGGTTCGTGCGCAAGCGCGGCCTCGCCATCGGGATCGCGTTCTCCGGCGTCGGCGTGGGCTCCATCCTGATGCTGCCGTGGATCCAGGCGGTGATCGCGCGCGCCGGCTGGCGGACGGCGTGCTATGCGACCGCGGCCATCGTCCTGCTCACGCTGCTGCCGCTCAACCTGCTGCAGCGGCGACGGCCGGAGGACCTCGGCCTGCGTCCCGACGGCGACGCCGCGCCGCCGGAGGCGAGCGGCCGAGGCCATCCCGCCAATGTCGTGGATCCCGTGTGGGCGTCGACCGAGTGGACGCTGGGACGTGCGGTGCGGACGGCGCGGTTCTGGTGGATCATGGTCGGCTTCCTGGGCGGACTGTTCGCGTGGTACGCGGTGCAGGTGCACCAGACCAAGTACCTGATCGAGATCGGCTTCGCGCCGGCGCTGGCCGCGTGGGCGCTCGGCCTGGTCGGGTTCGGCGGCATCGCCGGCCAGATCGCGCTCGGCCACCTGTCCGACCGCATCGGACGCGAGTGGGTGTGGTCGCTGTCGTGCGCCGGCTTCGTGATCTGCTACGTGACGCTGCTCGCCCTGCGCACGCAGCCCACGCCCGCCCTGCTGTACGTCATGGTCGGCGCCCAGGGACTGCTCGGCTACGGCCTGGCCGCGGTGTACGGCGCCATCCCCGCCGAGATCTTCCAGGGCAAGCACTACGGCACGGTCTTCGGCACCCTCAGCCTGGCATCGAGCAGCGGTGCGGCGCTGGGCCCTTGGGTCGCCGGCACGCTCTATGACCGGAGCGGGAGTTACGTCATAGCGTTTTATCTTGGTATCGCGGCGAGCGTGATCTCGGCGGTGGCGATTTGGCTGGCGGCTCCGCGGAAGGTGCGCGCCGTCGCGGGCCGGGTGCCAGGCCGATGAAAACATCGGCCTAGTGCTGGATTGATGGGGCCCAGGCGGTGGTGCGTCCGGCGATGGTGTCCCAGCGGATCTGGGCGCCGGTCGTTGTTTTCGCCAGCGGG
>JBGPZN010000071.1:0-10771 GCA_041493815.1 Methylomirabilia bacterium | reverse complement strand
CCCGGCGGCCGCGGGCGCTGGAGGACGCTGAGTGCCGGAGATTCTCGTGCGCGTCGGCCTGTCGGGTGACGACGTCGCCCAGCTCCGCCAGCTGCCGGAGCAGATCGAGACGCTGGTCCGGACCGCGCAGGGCGTGATCGACGGCATCCGCAGCGGCGCCGGCGGCGACAACCCGCTGGCCGGCATGTTCGGCGCGCTCACCGCGGTGGCGCGCGAGGCCGAGACGATCCCCGGCATCGACGACCTGCTGCAGCGCCTGCGCGAGCTGCTGGACGGCCTGCCCACTGGCGGCTTCGCCGACGTCACGCAGCTGCGCGCCGCGATCGACGAGGTGGTCGCCCTGCTGGGCCCGGTCAAGGACATCATCCTCTCCGGCAACGTCGAGCAGGCGCTGGAGCGCCAGGCGGACAAGATCACCGACCTCGCCGCCAGCCTCGGCAAGGAGACCGGCGAGCTGGTGCAGCTCGGCGCCGAGCTGCGCGAGTTCTTCCGTCTCTTCGGCCAGATGGTGCGCTGGAAGGACGCCGCGCCCTCGCCGGAGGACGTGGCGCGCCTGCTCAGCCGGGCGCTCGGCGGCCTGCCGCTCGATCTGCTGGCGGACACCGAGCGCGCGCTCGAGGCGGCGTTGCGGCCGCTCGCCGACCTGCTGCCCGCCGGGGCCGACCTCGACGCCTGGCGGGGCGCCAACGAGCGGCTCACGCGCTTCTGGCGCGGGATCGAGGCGCGGCTGGTGGCCGGCGGCGCCGTCGACTGGCCCCGGCTGCACGCCGAGCTCCAGACGGCCCGCGCGGACCTGGTGGTGCTGGGCGGCGTGCGGGACCGGCTCCACGCCGGCGCCGTCGGCAATCTCGCCGGCGTGCCGTTGCCCGACCTCACCGCCGTGACCAGCGCAGTCCTGGCCGTGCCGGCCATCCCCGCCTTCAAGCTCACGCCGATCCTCGAGGGCCTGCGCCGGCAGATCCACGGGATGGCCGAGGACCTGGAGGCGTGGACGCCCACCGAGGACGAGGCGCGCGCGGCCGTGCGCGCGGTCATGGACGACATGCTGGCCCGGATCGATCGCACGCCGCTGGGCGAGCTGCGCATCTTCCTCGTCAACTTCCAGCAGACGCTGCTGCAGTCGATCGAGTCGTTGCCCCTGCGCGCGCTCGCCTCCGCCGCGGAGGCCGCCCTCCTGAAGGTCGCGGGCGCCGCCGAGATCATCGATCCCGAGGCCGTGCGCAAGCCGCTGCGCGACTTCTTCGCCGCCCTGCGCCAGCGCGTGGACGCGCTGCCCGCCGACCAGATCCGCGCGGCGACGGGGCAGCTCTGGACGGGCGTGGAGGACGCGCTGCAGCAGGTGGCGGCGCTGGTGGCCCGGCTGCGCACGATCGTCGAGGGGGCGGCCGGGCAGGTGCAGGCGTTTCTCGACGGGCTCTCGCCCACGCTGCAGGAGATCACCGTCCAGGTCGACGCCATCCGCGCGCGCCTGGCCTCGTTCGATCTCGACGAGCCGGCCGACCGCATCGTCGAGGAGCTGCACCAGCTCCGCGACAAGGTCGCGGCGCTCGACCTCTCGTCCCTGCCCGGCGCGGCGGTCGGGGCCCTCAAGCTCGGCGCCGAGGCGCTGCGCCAGATCGATCTCACGGCCGCCGTGCAGGGCCCCATCGACGAGGCGCTCGGCAAGATCGATCCCACCCCGCTGCTGAGCGGCGCCGCCGCGACGCTCGGCGAAGTGACCGCCCAGCTCAAGCTGCTGGATCCGTCGAGCGTCGCCGCGCGGCTGGACGCGCCCGTGGACCAGATCCTGGGCGCCATCCATGCGTTCGGCCCCGAGCAGCTCCGCCGGCTCGTGACCGACGCGCTCGCGCCGGTGAAGGATGCGGTGCGCGCCATCGACTTCCGCGAGCTGATCGCCCCGCTCACGCGCCTCTACGCCGAGATGCAGGCGCGCGTGGACGGCGTGCTGAACCCCGACGTCATCTTCCGGCCGCTGGAGGCGCTCTACCAGCCGATCCTCGATCTGGTGGACGCCCTCGATCCCGTGCGGCTGCTGGCCCTGCTGGAGCCCCACGCGGCGGGCGCGACCGCGGCGGTGGGATCGGTGGCCGGGCCGCCGGCCGCGCTGACCGAGAGCGGCGGCGCCCTGCGGGCGGCGATCCCCGCGGGGCCTGCGCCCGCCGATCCCCTCTTCGGCTACCGCCCTGGCGACCTGCTGGTACCCCTCATCGACCTGCACGCCAAGCTCCTCGAGGCCATCGATGCGCTCGAGGACCGCATCCTGGGACCGGCGCTGGAGCTGCTGCGCCACGGCGTGCGGGACCGGCTGCAGGCGCTGCTGCCGCACAGCATCCAGGGGCGGTTCGACGCCTCGCTCACCTTGCTGGGCCTCGAGTTCGACCCGGGCAACATCTCGGGCCGGCTCGAGGAGGCTCAGCTCCGCTATCAGGCCGTCACCGAGCTGATCGCCACCGCCGCGCGCGCCGAGCTCTCGGCCGGCGACCTCGCGGTGTCCGTCGACGTGCTGGCACTGTTGCCCCAGGTCGACCCGCTGCGCCTGCTGCCGGACGCGAGGCAGCGGCAGGGCGTCGAGGTCGCCTCCGCCCGGCTGCAGGGTGGCCTCGACCTCGGCGCGCTGGCCGGCAGCGTCGGCGGCCTCGCCGCCCGGCTGGGCGAGGTGGTCCCGGCGTTTCTCACCGCCGAGGGGCTCGGCGCCGGCCAGCTGCGCCAGGCGCTGCGCGACCTCGATCCGGCGCCGATCCGCGACGAGATCAACGAGCTGTTCGATCGCGTCGGCCGTCGGCTGGTGGGGCTGCAGGGCATCGTGCACGCGGTGATCGAGGAGCTGGCGCTGGCGCTTGAGAAATACCTGCTGCCGTTCTCGCCCGGTCACGTCATCACCCTGGCCAGCCGGCTGCACCGGGCGGCCCGCGAGCAGGTGCAGGCGCTGGGCCCGGCGACGTTCAGGGACGAGGTGCAGGCGACCTTCGACGTCGTCAAGCGGCAGCTCACCGTGCTCGATCCCTCGGTCCTGGCCGACGAGTTCACCGGGCTGCGCGAGGAGCTGCTCGCCCGGCTCGATCAGCTCGTGGACGCCGCGCTGCCGCCGCCGGGGGCGTTCGACGCGGTGGCCGTCCGCATCGCCGCGCTCCGGCCGAGCCAGCTCCTGGCCGGCGTCTCCGCGAGCCTGCAGCCGCTGAGCGATCTCATCGTGAAGCTCGACCCGGCCGCGCTCCTGGCGCCGCTCATCGAGGTGACGGGCAGCGTCCGCGCCCAGGTGCCGGACGTCATCGCCCGGATCGAGGGCGCGCTCGACGAGGTCCTGGCGGCGTTTCCGGAGGGAGGGAGTGACCGTGTCAGTGTCTCGGTCTCCGTGTCCGCCACCGCTTGAGGGCCGGCCCGACCTCGTCACGCAGCGCGTGCCGCTGCCGCACGGGCGCGTGCGCGTCGACGCGCGCGACTTCCTGGGCCGCCTGCGCGCGCAGGAGCTGCCCGACGGCACCCGCCTGCAGTACGCCTACGACCTGGCGGGCCGGCTGCGGCGGGTCAGCAATTCGGCGGGCGGCTGGGTCGAGTTCGTTCACGACGAGGCGGCGCGCGAGTGGCGGGCCCGGACGAGCCGGACCGAGACGATCGTCCGCCTCACCGCGGACGGCATGCCGCAGGAGATGGTCCAGCGCGTCGACGAGCGCGCGTGGACGATCGCCTATCGCCGCGGGTCGCACGGCTGGCCGGAGGTCGTGGCGGCGCCGGGCGGCGTTCGCCTGGCGGAGCATCTGCGGATCGAGACCGACCCCGGCCGCCGCCGCACCACCCTGCGCTTCGCCAGCGGCGCGCGGACCGTGGAGGAGTTGACGCTGGCGCCGCGCCTGCGGCCCGCCGCCGTCTCGGTGGCCGGCACCGGCGGCGACGCCCGCACCGTGGCCTTCGAGTATGGCGACGACGGCGCCCGCCTGGCGCGCGTGGGCGCGGCGGCGCTCCGCTACGACGCCGGCGGGCGCCTCACGGCCTGGGGTGAGACGTGGGCGTGCGAGTACGACGACGCCGGGCGCCGCACGCGGTGCCTGAGCGGCGGACGGACGACGGACTACGCCCATCGGGGCTGGGCGGTGGCGGAGGCGCGCACCGACGGCGTGGCGGTGAGCTTCGAGTACGACGAGCTGGGCCGGCGGGCGAGCCGGCGAGGTCCGGACGGCGTCACGCGCTACACCTACGATGCCCTCGGCCAGCTCACCGCCGTCACGCTGCCCGACGGGCGATCGATCGCGTACCTGTACGACGGCTTCGGCCGGCTGGTGGCCCGCGAGGCCGACTCGGGCGCGGCCTACTACGTGGTCGGGATCGACGGCCATCGGCTGGCCGAGGCCGACGCCGGCGGCCGGATCGTCGCGACGTATCTGTGGGTGGGGCCGCAGTGCGTGGGGCGCGTGAGCGACGGCACGCTGGCCCAGTCGTATCACCGCCTGCACGCCGGGCTGCTGGGCGGGATCGGCGACGGCGGCGGCGCGATCCGCGCGATCGCCGACGACGATCCGTACGGCGGCGCCATCGAGGCCGGGGTGCCCGGCCTCAGCAGCCTCTTCGGCGATCCCCTTACCGGCCTGCTCCACGCCGGCACGCGCTGGCTCGATCCGGCCCTCGGACAGTTCGTGACGCCCGACACCTGGCTCGGCGTCGATGCCGCCGAGCTGGTCCCGCGCGAGCTGCGGGCCGTGCTCGACCGGATGCCGGGCGGCACCGGCCGCTCGATCACCGAGGAGACCGCGTACGCCTGGTGCGCCGGCGATCCGGTGAACTTCACCGATCCGACCGGACACAACTGGCTGGGCGTCATCTGGTCGGTGATCTCGGCGTTCCTGTGGGGAGCGCAGACCAACAGCCTCGCGCTCCAGATGGAGATGATCAACATCGCGGTCGACCCGGTCCGGTTCTTCATCGGCCTGTTCGGCCCGGGGCTGGACTGGTACTGGAAGCACAGCGTCTTCAACCTCACGGGACCGGTCGGCTCGTACCGGATGATGACCGGCGCCATCCTGCTGAACGGCCTGTGGCGGGCCGTCAACGGCCAGGACACGCTGTGGGTCTTCGGCAACGTCATCTGGGCGCGGCCCGGCGACTGGGACCTAGCCGAGCAGAAGAAGCGCGACCTCGTCGTCGCCGCCGGCGCCGGCGGCTTCGTGACGTCCACCGCGGCGGCGACCTCCAGCGGCTTCCTGGTGCCGAACCCGCGGGCCAAGGTGCGGGGCGCCGTCGCGGCGCGGGTGGCCGGTGCCGCCAGCGACGCCATCAGCAACGCGGCCTGGGATCCCGCCGACGCCACACCGATCGACGCCGGGCTCGACCCTCGCAGCCTGGTGTCCATCCGCCGCGGACCCGACGGGCTCGACGAGATCCGCGCCGTGACCACCGTGGTCGGCACGACGATCCAGCTCGAGCCGCCGCTGTTGCCCGCCGACTACGTCGGCCAGGCCGTCGCGGTGACGCGCCTGGACCCGTCGTACGTGCGGCTCGAGCACGGCGGCCAGGTGATCGGCGAGCGGATCGTCACCGTGCGCGGCGACACCGTGCACCTGCCGGGACAGCTGCGCGACGAGTTCCCCAGCAACGGCCTGATCGTCAAGGAGCTGCTCCCGGCCCGGGCGCCCGCCCTCGACTCGTTCGCCGATTTCCCGGTGGAACTGGTCGTGCTGCGCATGAAGGCGGGCGAGAGCAACGCGCCCTTCCAGGGCTCGGAGCTCGTGCGCCTGCAGCGCGGCAGTGACTATGTCGCCCGCCAGGTGGTGCGTCCTCACGCCGCGCGCGATCTGGTCATCGCCCCGGCGCTCGACACCGCCCGGGGCCCGTACGTGGGGCTCGAGCTGGTGATCCTGCACCCCACCGGCATCTCGGCGCTGAACCAGCCCGCGCTCGACGGCCCCGCCGGCGCGCGCTCGCGGGTGGCGCTCGGCAACCTCCGCCCGCGGGCCGCGGCGGCCGGCACGCCGCTGCAGCGGCTCGACGGGCTCGAGCTCTCGGCCGATGCCGGCAAGGAGCGGCGCATCGTGACGGAGCTGCGGCTGCGGGTGCCCGTGGATCCGCCGCTGCCGGCCGCGCTTCGCGGCGTCACCGTGAAGCTCGACATCCTCCGGCTCGACACCTCGCTCCGCGCCGGCGGCACGATGAGCGGCGACGATGGCCGCACGGTCGCGACCGGCGACGGCGACGCCGATCGGTTCCGCGCCGGCCAGCCCGTGCGCGTGCGCACGACGGCGGCGCCGCCCGCGGAGGCCTTCGCCGTCGTCGCCCCCGGCGCGGGAGGCAACCGGCTCGCGCTCGCCGAGGGGCTGGACCGGCCGGCCTTCGCGGCCGGGGTGGCGGTCGAGGTGCACGCGCTGACGGTCCTGCGCACGCACGAGGCCGAGGCCACGCCCGCCGCCGGCGACGCGGTCGTCGTGGCCTCGCCGGAGGGCACGGAGGTCGCGACCGGCGCGCTCGTGCGCGTGGCCGCGACCGGCCCGCCCGTGGCCTCGGCCTTCCGCACCATCGCGGGCTCGCCGGCGGCGCTGGCCGAGCTCGACACGCCGCTGCCGGCCAGCCACACCACCGTGCTGGCCGTGGGACACTTCGCGCCCGACGCGGCCACGCGCCGTCGCGAGGTCACGGCGCCCGAGGTGCGGCGCACGCTCGTCACCCACGAGATCGATCTCTACCCGGCCGGCAGCCTGGTGGTGATCGAGCAGACCGGCGCGACCACCGTGGGCGAGGTCGAGAGCGTGAGCGGCCTCAACGTGACCCTCAAGGAGGCGGTCGAGGGCTTCGGCCCCGACCGGGTCGAGACCCGTCGCGTCGAGCTGACGGGCAAGGAGGCGCGCGACGGCCGGCTGGAGGGCGGCACCGTGCTGGTGCCCGCCGATCCCACCGTCGAGCTGAGCCGGGGCGACGCGCTGCAGCAGCACGAGCTGCGGCACGTGTGGCAGGCCGCGGTCTGGGGGCCGTTCTTCCTCAGCATGCCGATCCCCTGGCTCGTGCACCTGGGCTTCTCGTTCACGCCGCTATCGAGCAAGGCCTCGTCGGTGGTGCGGCATCTCAGCCTCGGTGGACTCGACAGCCTGTTCGCCGCCGTCGCCTGGGGCGTCGCCGGCGCCGAGTCGCCCACCAACATCCAGGGGCAGGTCGGCGCCGACCGCAAGACCGTGACGGTGGCCGGCGCGCCCGAGGCCGGGGTGCTGGCAAAGTTCGCGCCCGGGCGCCGGGTCACGGTGAGCCGCGACGGCCGCGAGGGCCTCAACTTCATCGACGCGCTCGACGCCGCCGGGGGCCGGGTCACCCTGCGCTTCGCCACCGACGCCGACCTCTTCGCCATCGCGGGGGCCGGCGACACCGTGCAGGTGTCGATGTCGCCGTTCGAGAACATCCGGCAGACAGTGAACACGTGGTTCAGCCTGAACTTCGAGCAGCTCTGGTCGCAGCACATCCCCGTGGCCTGGGGCCGGGTGCTCTCGAGCTTCCTGAACCGCGACTCGTGGCTGCCACCGCTCGGCCCGCCGTTCCTGTCGCTCATCCTCGCCAGCAACGACCGGCGGCGGGTGCCCACCGAGCAGGAGGCCTCGTACGTCAGCGGCGAGCTGTACACCACGATCGTGCTGGCCCGGCCCACGGACATCTACGTCGGCCAGTTCGCCCGGCTCTTCGCCTTCATCGAGGCGCGCAGCAGCGGCGTCTCGCGCGGCGACGGCCCCACCGCGCGGCTCATGCTGGCCTTGCCGGCCGCGACCGCGCCGCTGACGGACGAGGCGATCGCCGCGCGGGTGGACGGCGCCGTGCTGATCCCGGGCACGCGCACGGTGCGCTTCCGCGAGAACCGCTTCATCCAGATGAAGGAGCGCGCCGAGAACGTCGTCGGCGTGTTCTTCAGCACCTCGCACCCCGGCACCTACGTCCTGGACGCGCCGGGGACCCTGAAGCAGCCGCTCACCTTCAAGTTCGGCTTCGACCTCGACTTCGTGGAGATGTCCCAGGTCCGCGTCAAGCCGCTGGTCGTCACGCCCGCGCCGACCGAGGCCTTCTTCGAGACGGAGCGCATCGACTTCGCCGTCCGCGGTGACGCCTCGGCCGCCTACGCGCTGCGCTTCCCGCCCGGGAGCGCCGGCAACTTCGGCACGGTGGCCGGCCTCCGCTACGCCGCCGGCGCCCTGGCCCCCGGGGCGGGCAGCCGGACCCAGGTCGTGCAGATCGTGGCGCGGTACCGGGCGGACGACCCGGTCTTCCGCGGGGCCGGGCAGCTCGACCGGACCTTGCTCCGGCCCGAGGACCTGGTCACGCTCTGTGAGGAGCACACGCTCACCATCCACGAGCTGACCGCGCCCGTGCTGGGTCCGGTGCACGCGGGGACCGTGCGCGAGTTCGTGGTGCCGATCGCCCCCCAGGACGCGCGCGTCACCTCGGGCATGCCGCCGGGGGCCATCGTCAACGCCCGCGTCATCAACGACACCGGCCGGCCGGCGCGGCTGAAGTTCGTGGCGCCCAACAACGTCGCCGCCAGCACGCCCGTCACCTTCGATCTGGTGTTCGGCGCCGACCCGCTGGTGCGGCGGACCATCCCCGTCACCGTCACCGTCGAGCCCGCGCCGGCGCCGGCCCCGACCGATCCGCCGTTCCTGGCGTCCGTGGACAGCGACGACTACCTGCGCTACATCCAGCCGCCGGCCCAGGGCCGCGTGCGGCCGCTGGTCAACGGCCGCTCGTCGGGCGGCGCCGGGCCCGACGTCGATCTCACCGAGCCCCTCGATCAGATGGAGACCGTCGTGAAGTCGCTCGGCGCCGGCGACAGCGTGTACCTGGCCGCCTGGTTCTTCGAGCCGGCCACGGTCCTGACCGCCGGCGGCTACCTCGGCGAGACCACGTGGGGCGGCCTGTTCGCCCGCAAGGCCCGCGAGGGCGTGAAGGTCCGCCTCCTCATCAACGACTTCGATCCGATCTCGGGGATGGATCGCTGGCTGCAAGGGGACGACCTCGGCCCGCTCGACGCCCTCATCGCGGCGATCCCGGCGGCGGAGCGGGACAACCTGACGTACGTCGTGTCGCTGCACCCCGCGCACGTGGGCACGCTCAAGAGCCTGGCGGCCAGCCAGGGCGGGCGCGACATCTACATCGCCAGCCACCACCAGAAGTTCATGGTGGCCCGCCGTGGTGACGAGATGTTCGCGTTCTGCGGCGGCCTCGACATCGAGAGCCGCAAGACACCGCCCCACTGGAGCTACGGCGGCCTGATCGCCTGGCACGACCTGCACGTGATGCTGGAGGGCCCGATCACCCGCGACCTCGAGCGGGAGTTCGTGATGCGCTGGAACCGCGAGAAGGACCATTCCACGCGGGCCGCGCGCCCGGGCTGGAAGCCCCACGAGACGCTGACCCGCACGCCGCTGAGCGCCACCGACGACGCGCCGGCCAAGAAGCCGCACCGGCTGCAGATGGTCCGGACCGTCTCCACCGACGCCAACTTCTCGCCGTACAGCACCGAGCGGGACGACGTGGCGCGCATGTACCAGCGGGGCATCGAGACGGCCCGCCAGTACGTCTACCTCGAGAACCAGTACTTCCGCAGCGCGCGGCTCGCCGACTGGATCGTCCGCCAGGGCCGGGCCCAGGCCGACCTGATCGTCATCATGGTGGTGGTCGCCTCGGCCGCCGCCGACGACGGCGTCAACGCCGTCACCCAGCACGGCGACTATCTGCAGTTCGAGACCTTCGACACGATCCGGGCCGGGCTGGGCGCCCGGGCGCGCTTCTACACGATGACCCACCGGGCCGTGCACTCGAAGTTCGTGATGGTCGACGACCACTGGATGACGATCGGCTCGGCCAACGCCAACGTGCGCAGCTTCGAGCTCGACTCCGAGATCAACGTCTCGATCGCGGACGCCGCGCTGGTGACCGCCTTCCGCCGGCGGCTGTGGGCGCACAACCTGGGCGTGCCCGAGGCCACGGTGGCCGGCTGGACGCTGGCCGAGTTCCTCCCTCGCTGGGACGCCGTCGCCGCCGCGAACGCCGGCAAGGCGCCCGCGCTCATGGACGGCGAGGGCGTGGTGGCCTACGACCACACGGTCAACCACGGCGTGCGCCACGGCAGCGTCCCCGACGCCATCGCGCGGCTCGACCTCGCCGTCCCCGGCCACCTGTTCGCCGGTCCCCTTCGCTCGGGCGACCCGTCGATCAGCCTGGCGTGACGGCGCGCGCGGAGGTGGTGGGCGTCGAGCCGTCGCGGGAAAGCGTGCCGTGGGTCATCGCGGTCCTACGCTTCCGGAACGACGGGCCGGCGCCGGTGCGCGTAGGCCGCTATCGCGTGGTCTGGGAGACGGGCGCGATCACCGCGAGCCCGGGCGATCTGGTGCTGCGCGCGGGCGAGGAGCGCGTCTGGCGGCTGCGGATCGACCCCGGGCACGGCCGCCTCGACGCGCTCACGGATGCTCCGGCAGCCGCGCGCGTCGAGGTGCTGGAGGTCGGGACGGCGAAGTGACGATCACTCGGGTAGCAAAGTGGTTAGCAGAATCGGGCTCGACCGGACGCGGTGGGCGGCACGAGCGCGAGAAGATTGGTGAGCCGTCTCGGGATCGAACCGAGGACCCCCTGATTAAAAGTCAGGTGCTCTGCCAACTGAGCTAACGGCTCGCGGCGTTTACTGTAGCGTAGTTGTGACGCGCCGGCCATGCTTCACCGGCGGCGCCTTCGGAATAGCGTTGGGGAATTCTCCTGCGATCCGCTCGACGGCCGCCGCCTTGTGCGTCGGCGTCAGGTGCGTGTACCGCTCCACCAT
>JBGPZN010000377.1:0-3850 GCA_041493815.1 Methylomirabilia bacterium | reverse complement strand
GTGGCATCTCGTCATTCGTTACCCCAGGAGGGACGCCATGAAGTCGAAGAAGAGCAGCGGCAAGGCCAAGTCGTCCGGCAAGCGCGCGATGAAAGATCTGCCGGCCCGAAAGGCCAAGAGCGTCAAGGGCGGGAGATCGGTGAGATCGGACAGCGGTCAGACGTTGCAGATCGAGCTGAACGCGCCAGGGCCGGGCCTCCGCGTCTACCAAGATTTGAGTTGATGGGTGGTGCCGACGACCATCACCGTCCCGAAACGTCGAGCGCCCTTCTCGGTGACCGGCACCGACGATCCGGTTCTTATGTGAGCTGCTGCTCTCGGAGGGCGCCATGACTTCCCACTCGCTGCGCAGTCGCAACTGGTTCGGCCGTCAGGATCTCGATGGATTCGTGCATCGCTCGTGGCTGAAGAGCGAGGGCTTCAGCGACGTGGTCTTCGACGGCCGGCCCGTGATCGGCATCGCGAACTCGTGGTCGGAGCTGACCAACTGCAACGCGCATCTGCGCCAGGTGGCCGAGGCGGTCAAGCGCGGCGTGTGGTCGGCCGGGGGCTTCCCGCTGGAGTTCCCCACCATCTCGCTCGGCGAAGTGCTCATGAAGCCCACCACCATGCTGTTCAGGAACCTCATGTCGATGGACGTCGAGGAGTGCATCCGCGCCTATCCCCTCGACGCCGTCGTGCTGCTGTCGGGCTGCGACAAGACGACGCCGGCCATGCTGATGGGCGCGGCCTCGGCCGACGTGCCGGCGGTCATGGTGACCGGCGGGCCCATGCTGAGCGGCAAGTGGCGCGCCGAGGAGCTCGGCTCCGGCACCGACGGCTGGCGGCTGTGGGCCGACAAACGCGCGGGGCAGATCACCGACGAGGAGTTCTGCGAGGCGGAGTCGTGCATGTCGCGCTCGGCCGGGCACTGCATGGTGATGGGCACCGCGTCGACGATGGCCTCGATGGTCGAGGCGCTCGGCATGACGCTGCCCGGCAACGCCGCCATCCCCGCCCCCGACTCCCGCCGGCTGGCGATGGCCGAGATGGCCGGCCGGCGCGCGGTCGAGATGGCGACGGCCGGCGGCCCGAAGCCGAGCGAGATCCTCACGGCCGACGCGTTCGACAACGCCATCCGCGCCCTGATGGCAATCGGCGGCTCGACGAACGCGGTGATCCACCTGCTCGCGGCGGCCGGGCGCGTCGGCGTGCCGCTGTCGCTGGCGCGCTTCGACGAGCTGTCGCGCACCACGCCGTTCCTCCTCAACCTGCGGCCCTCCGGCAAGTACCTCATGGAGGACTTCTTCTACGCGGGCGGCCTCCCCGTCGTGCTCAAGGAGCTGCTGCCGCTGCTCCACGGGGCGGCGCCCACCGTGAACGGCCGCGCCCTCGCCGACAACGTGCGCGATGCCCGCTGCTGGAACGAGGACGTCATCCGTCCACTCGGCATGCCCCTGGCTCCCGAGGGCGGCCTCGCCATCCTGACGGGCAACCTCTGTCCCGGGGGGGCCGTCATCAAGGTGTCGGCGGCATCGCCGCAGCTGCTCACGCATCGGGGACGCGCGGTCGTGTTCGAGGACCACGCCGACTTGCACCGGCGCATCGACGATCCCGCGCTCGCCATCGACGAGACCTCGGTGCTCGTCCTCAAGCAGGTCGGCCCTCGCGGCGCCCCCGGGATGCCGGAGTGGGGCGCCGCCCCGGTGCCGGCGCGCCTGCTGAAGCGGGGCGTGAAGGACATGGTGCGGATCTCCGACGCGCGCATGAGCGGCACGTCGTACGGGACCGTGGTGCTCCACGTGGCTCCCGAGTCGGCGGTGGGCGGGCCACTGGCGCTGGTGCGCGACGGCGACGAGATCGAGCTCGACGTGCCGCGGCGGACGCTGAGCCTCAGGGTGGACGAGGCGGAGCTGGCGCGCCGGAAGGCGGCGTGGACACCGCGGGCGCCACACTTCACGCGCGGCTACGGCCGTCTCTTCCTCGACCACGTGCTGCAGGCCAACGAGGGCTGCGACTTCGACTTCCTCCGCGGCCGCACCCCGGTTCGCTCGGAGGATACCGCCGGCCCGTCGCATACCTGAAACGGCGGGAACGTCAGCGCGGGGGTCGCTGTTCCAGGACCGAGCGCAGGGATCCGCCGGCCGCCCGCAAGGCGCGGGCAGCGGCATCGGCCGGCAGATTCCTGCGCGCCATCACGATCGCCAGCCGCACGCGGCCGCGCGCTTGTCGCAGCGCGCGCCGGGCGCGTGCGGGTCCCACTCCCGCGATCTCCGCCACCAGTCGCTCGGCCCGCGCCCGTAACTTGGCCGAGCGGGGCTGCAGGTCGATCATCCGGTTGCCGTAGATCTTGCCCAGCCGCGCCATGCTGGCGGTCGTCAGTGTGTTGAGGATCAGCTTGGTGGCGGTCCCGGCCTTGAGCCGCGTGGAGCCAGCCAGGACCTCGGGCCCGGGGACCGGGCGGATGACGACGTCCGCGGCGGCGCGGCCGCGGGCAGCGCTGCATTGCACGAACACGGTGGCCGCGCCCTGCCGTCGTGCGGTGGCGAGGGCGGCGCGCACGAACGGCGTGACGCCGCTGGCCGACACGCCGACGACCACGTCGCCGCGCCGGACGCGCGCCCGCACCGTGCGGGCGGCCGCCCGGGCGTCGTCCTCGGCGCCCTCGCGAGAGCGGAACACCGACCGGCGGCCGCCGGCCATGATCGCCTGCACGAGCCCGGGCCGGGTGCCGAACGTGGGCGGGCACTCCGCCGCCTCGAGTACACCGAGGCGCCCGCTGGTGCCGGCGCCGACGAAGAAGAGCCGGCCACCGGCGGCGAGCGCGGCGACGATCGTGTCGACGGCGGCGGCGATCGCCGGCGCTACCCGGCCGACGGCGGCCACCGCGACGCGGTCCTCACGATTCATGAGCGTCGCGATCGCGCGCGCGCCGAGGCGATCGAGCCGGGCGCTGCGTGGATTGACGCGTTCGGTGGCCAGCCGCTCGTAGCGCACGCGCGCAGCCATGGCGCGCATGGTAACACCCGCTACGCTACACTCGGCCGCAGTGCCACGCGTCCAGTCCGGCCTCGACGTTCTCGTCCATCGCCGCCTCGGCCTGCTGCGCGGCCGGCGCTTCGGCGTGCTCGCCCACCAGGCGTCGGTCGACGCGCGGCTCGATCACGCCGTCGACCTGTTGCGCGACGTGCGCGGGGCGCGCCTGGCCGCGCTGTTCGCGCCCGAGCACGGTCTGTGGGGCGCCGCTCAGGATCTCGTGCCCATCGCCGGCGAGGGCGATCCGCTCACCGGGCTCCGTGTGGTCAGCCTCTACGGCGAGCGGCGCGAGCCAACGCCCGCGATGCTGCGGGGCCTGGACCTGCTGGTGATCGACCTGCAGGACGTCGGCTCCCGGTACTACACGTATCAGTGGACGACGGCCCTGGCCATGCGAGCGTGCGCGCGGGCTGGCATCCGCGTGCTGGTTCTCGACCGGCCGAACCCGCTGGGCGGCGAGCTGATCGAGGGCAACGTCCCCGACCCGGCGTTCGCCTCGTTCGTGGGCCTCTACCCGCTCGCGGCGCGTCCGGGCCTCACCATCGGTGAGGTTGCGCGCGACCTGCAGCGCGAGCACGCGCTCGGCGGCCATGTCGACGTGGTCCGCATGCGGGGCTGGCGGCGGTCGATGCTGTGGGAGGACACCGGGCTGCCGTGGGTCGCGCCGTCACCCAACATGCCCACGCCCGACACTGCCCGCGTCTATCCAGGGGGCTGCCTGATCGAAGGCACCAACATGTCCGAGGGCCGGGGAACGACGCGGCCGTTCGAGTGGGTAGGCGCGCCGTGGCTGGACGCTCACGCGTACGCCGAGGCGCTGATGGCCGAGCGGTTG
>JBGPZN010000418.1:0-3505 GCA_041493815.1 Methylomirabilia bacterium | reverse complement strand
ACGATGCGCAACGAGACCGCGTTTCGGCGACGGCTGGAGGTCACGAGCTACGCCGAAGTCGTGGTCGGCGATGCCGCCGAGGACCGACGGCATCCGGCGTTCAGCAAGCTCTTCGTGGAGAGCGAGTACCTCGAGGATCTCCACGCCCTGATCTTTCATCGCCGCCCGCGCTCCGGTCGCGAGCCCGACGCCTGGCTCGCGCACATGCTCGTTCTGCCGGCGGGACGCGCCCGGCCGGCCGGTTACGAGACGGCACGGGAACGCTTCGTGGGACGCGGGCGGACGGCTCAAAAGCCGGCCGCGATCGACGGCGCGGGGCCCCTCGGCGCCGGCATGACGGGCGTGACGCTGGATCCGATCATGGCGCTGTCGGCAGAGGTCGAGCTGCCGGGGCATCGCGCCACATCGCTGGGGTTCGTCATGCTCGCCGCCAGCTCTCGCGAGGGTGTCCTGGCGCTCGCCCGCCGCTACCGGTCGCTCCCCGCGCTCGAATGGAGCTTCGAGCTGGCGCGCCGCCGCAGCGAGACCGAGGCGGCCGATCTGGAGCTCGCCCCGCACGAGCTTCCCGTGGCCGCAACGCTGCTCTCGCTCCTCCTCTGCTCGCACGACGCCCTGCGCGCCTCCCCCGCCACGCTGGCCCTCAACCACCTCGGTCAGCGCTCCCTGTGGAAGCACGCGATCTCGGGAGACCTCCCTGTGCTGGCTGTGCGCATCGGCTCGGCCGAGGACGCGGCCATCCTGCCATCGGTGCTGCGGGCCCAGCGGTTCTGGCGGGGGCGCGGCGTCTCCGTGGACGTGGTGATCCTCAACGAGCGGGCCGAAGGCTACGTGGCCGAGATGGACGAGCACGTCGAGCGAGCCCTCGTCCAGGCGGGCGCCGAGGCCTCTCGCGATCGGCCCGGAGGCGTGTTCGTGATCCGTTCCGCCCGGATCGACGGGGCCGAGCGCACGCTGCTGCTGTCGGCGGCGCGCGTGGTGCTCGACGGATCGCAGGGAAGCATCGGTCAGCAACTCGCTCGCCTGGGTGGCGAGCCGGCGAGGCTGCCGCTGCTCGCCCCGAGCTCCTCGGCCACGGAGGCGCCAGAGACACTGCCGCGACCGGATTCGCGCCTGTTCGACCAGGGACTCGGCGGCTTCACCCCGGACGGCCGCGAGTACGTCATCCATCTCGAGCCGGGCCAGTCGACGCCAGCGCCGTGGGTCAACGTGGTGGCCAATCGGCGCCTGGGGTTCGTCGTATCGGAGTCGGGGGGCGGCTACACGTGGGCGGAGAACAGCGGCGAGAACCGGCTGACGCCATGGCGGAACGATCCAATTTCCGACGAGCCGGGGGAGGTGCTGTACCTCCGCGACGAGGACACCGGCGCCGTGTGGAGTCCGAGCCTCCGGCCCGCTCCGGCGGACGGCGCCTACCAGGTGGCCTACGGCGCCGGCTACGCACGGTTTCTTCACCGCAGCCACGAGCTCGAGCAGAGCGTTCGCCTCTGGGTGCCGCCCGACGACCCCGTCAAGCTCGTCGAGCTCGAGCTGACGAACCGCCTGGACCGCCCGCGCCGGGTCAGGGTGACGTACTACGTCGAGTGGGTGCTCGGGACCTCGCGCGAGCAGTCCCAGGCGTTCGTCGTCCCGGAGTTCGATCCAGCGTCGGAAGCGCTGCTCGCACGGAACGCGTGGAACGAGGACTTCGCGGGCCGTGTCGCATTCGTGGCAGCGAGCGCAAAGCTCCACGGATTGACCGCCGACCGGCTGGAGTTCCTCGGTCGGCACGGCAGCTACGCGGCGCCGGCGGCGCTGCGGCGCATCGGCCTGGCGGGCACGGTCCGCGCCGGCCTCGATCCGTGCGCAGCGCTGCAGATCTCCCTCGACCTGGGCCCCGGCGCGACGACGCACGTGCACTTCATGCTGGGCCAGGCGGCCGGCCGCGACGAGGCGCTGGGTCTGGTCACGAAGTACCGTGACCGCGCCGTCGTCGAGGCGGCGTGGACCGAGCTGAACCGACAATGGGATGCGCGACTGGGCGCGGTCACGGTGCGCACGCCGGATCCGGCGCTCGACGTGATGCTCAACCGCTGGCTTCTGTACCAGCTGCTGGCCAGCCGGCTCTGGGGACGGACCGGCTACTACCAGTCCAGCGGTGCGTTCGGCTTTCGCGACCAGCTGCAGGACGTGGCGGCGCTGGTCCATGGCTCGCCCGCGCTCTGCCGCGACCACATCCTCGAGGCGGCGCGCCACCAGTTCGAGGCCGGGGACGTCCTGCACTGGTGGCATCCGCCGGCGGGCGCCGGCGTGCGGACACGGTGCTCGGACGATCTGCTGTGGCTTCCGTTCGTGACGGCGCACTATGTCGAGGCGACCGGCGACGAGACCATCCTTGCCGAAGCGATACCGTTCCTGGCCGGCGAGCCGCTCGAGCCCGACGAGGTCGAGCGGTACGCACGGTTCGAGCCCGGAGAGCATCGTGCGACGCTCTACACCCACTGTCTGGCCGCGATCGACCGCGGCCGCACAGCCGGGCCGCGCGGACTGCCACTGTTCGGCAGCGGCGACTGGAACGACGGAATGAACCGCGTGGGCGTCGGTGGTCGCGGCGAGAGCGTGTGGCTCGGCTGGTTCCTGCACGCGACGCTGACTCGCTTCGGTCGCGTGGCCGCGCGCCTCGGCGACAGCGTTCGTGCGGAGACGCTCCGAGGCCAGGCGGAGGAGCTGCGCGCCGCCATGGAGGCGACGGCCTGGGACGGCGCCTGGTATCGGCGGGGGTACTACGACGACGGCACCCCGCTCGGATCGGCCGAGAGCGCCGAGTGCCAGATCGATTCCGTGGCCCAGTCGTGGGCGGTGCTCTCGTCAGCGGCGGAGAAGTCACGAGCCGCCGCCGCGATGGAGGCGGTGGTGCAGCGCCTCGTGAAGGAGCCGGAGGGTCTCATCCTGCTCCTGGCGCCGCCGTTCGCGGAGAGCATGGACGATCCCGGCTACATCCGCGGGTATCCGCCGGGCGTCCGGGAAAACGGGGGGCAGTACACGCATGCGGCGATCTGGGTCCTGTGGGCGATGCTCGAGCTCGGCGACGTCGAGCACGCCGTGGATCTGTTCCAGCGGCTGCTCCCGATCCGCCGCGCGCTGACTCCCGAGGCGGCGGCCCTCTACCGCACCGAGCCTTACGTGCTGGCCTCGGACGTCTACGCGGCGCCGCCGTGGAGCGGCCGCGGGGGCTGGACCTGGTACACGGGCGCCGCGGCCTGGGCGTACCGCCTGGGTGTGGAGAAGATCCTCGGCATGCGTCCGTCGGAGGGCGGGTGGCACCTGGAGCCGCACATCCCCGCGGCCTGGCCCGGGTTCGAGGTCGTCTGGCACGACGGCACCACGATCGTTCGCATCCAGGTGGACAACCCACGCGGCGTGAGCTCAGGCGTCGAGCGAATGCTGCTGGACGGCGAGCGCCTCGAGCCGCCGATCCTGCCCCGCCTCACGGACGGCCGCATCCACGAGGTCCAGGTGACGATGGGGT
>JBGPZN010000323.1:0-4340 GCA_041493815.1 Methylomirabilia bacterium | reverse complement strand
CGTTCGAGGAAGTCGTCCGGGTGGCGATCTGAGCCGCCCGAGGGAGACCAACCGATGAGCGAGACGACCTATCGTATCGGCGGGGCCATGCCCTCCACCGCGTGTGTGCGGCATCACGGGGCGCCGGTGGCGTTCCAGTGCCAGGAGTGCCTCGACTCGCTCTGCGAGAGCTGCCGAGCGCCGGGCCGGCAGAACCGCTGCTTCATCTGTCACCAGGCGATCGAGCAGCGGGCCGCGGGAGGACCGGCGGCGGTGGCGGCTCAGGCGCCCCCTTCCCGCTGGCGCGCGGCCATCATCGGCCTGGCCCTCGTCAACGCCGCCCTCGCCGCGATGTGGGTCGGCACCTTCCTCCTGCGACCGGTGCCCCCGGTCGTGGAGCAATCCGTGGCTGCCGTCGAAGCGCTCAACGGACTCCTGGAAGACAGCCGAGACGCGGCCGGGCTCGTTCCCGCCGAGTTGGATCCGCTGCTCGATCGCCTGCCGGCGGACATCGTCGAGCGTGTGAAGAGCGGCTCGATCCGCTACCGCCCCTCGCCGGATCGTCGCAGCTTCGAGCTCGCCGTGGCGCTCGGCCCACGCCAATGATGACCCGGCTCCGCCACGCCCGCGCCGTCGTCCACGGTGAGCACGGCATGACGATCGTCGAGCTGCTCATCGTCGTTGCCATGGTCGGCGTGCTCGCCTCGCTCGTCTTTCTGAACGTCAACACGATCATCGCGCGGGCGCGCGCCCAGGCCGCGGCCGCCAACCTGCGCCTGGTCCGCGACGGCATGCTGCGCGTCGGCGTGGACTGCGGGGGCCTTCCGGTCTGGAGCGCCGCCAGCGGCGACCCCGGACTCACCGTGCGCCCGTCGTCGTGGGGCGCCACGTGCTGGCGCGGCCCCTACCTGAACCACTGGCCCAGCGCTCCCGGCAGCTACGAGTTCGACGCGCCAGGCGGCACGACGGGGGCGGTCGTGCGCGTCCACTCCGTCCCCACCGACTCGTTCCAGGCCGTCGCCGCCCAGATCATCGGCGTGTTCGGGCCCACCGCGACCCTCCGCTACGCCTCGGCCACCGGCTGGTCGGCCGAGATTCCGGTGAGCGGCGAGTACCAGGTCGCCGCGGCCACGACACCAGCGGCCACGACTCCCGCAGCCACGACACCCGCGGCCACCACGCCGGTGACCCCGAAGACACCGGCGCCCCCACCCGGGAGCATCGCGGCCTCGGAGTTTCGCTCGGTCGGCGGCGCCTGGACGCTGGTGGACGACCGCCTGCAGGGCAGTGGCACTAGCTCGAAGGCGATCGCCGATGTCGCGAGCTCGGACTACACGTACTCGGTGGATGTCCAGACGCTGAAGAAGGGCACCGCCGCCGTCGACACCGGCCGCATCCTGTTCCACTACCAGGACGAGAAGAACTACTACGCGGTGGTGCCCAAGAGCGACGGAACGATCGAGCTCGAGAAGATGCAGAACGGCAAGCTGACCCAGAATCTGGTCGTGGCCAAGAAGACGGGGATCGATCCGCTCCAGAGTCACCACTACGAGGTGAAGATCGTCGGGAACACCTACACCGTCGCGGTCGACGGCAAGCAGTTGCTCTCCTACAAGGACAGCAAGCCGATCACCACCGGTGGCGTGGGCGTGGGCAACAGCAAGTCGACCTCGGCGTTCGGCAATGCAATCGTCCTGAAGGCCGGCGCCTAGCGGCGCTCCCACGCCTGCCGCAGCGTGGCGGCCGTCACCTCCGGCGCCGCCTCGTTGATGGAGATCCCGCCCAGCCGGTTGATCCGCTCGGGCTGGGCGATGATCTCGATGTGCCAGTGATAGTCGTCGCGGATGGTGGCCCAGTCGCCTTGTAAGATTCGCGACCGGAGGTTGGGCGCGGTGTGCAGCGCCATCTCGTAGCCGGGGTCGTCGAAGGCCCGGGCCACGGCCGCGAAGCCGTCGGAGAGCAGGCGGGCCAGGTCGCGCGCGGAATCGGCGGTCAGCGAGTCCTCGTAGGAGCACGCGTGCTGGCGCGGCACGATCCACAGCTCGAGCAGGCTGCGGGCCGCGTAGGGCACCAGCGCCGCGAACCGCGGCGTCAGCCTGGCGATGCGCGCCTCGGCGGTGGTCTCCTGGCGCAGGATGTCGCAGTAGAGACACCGGCGCTTGTACTGGTAGTACTCGCGCGCCTCGCGCAGCTCGCGCCGGATCTCGTCGAACACGATGGGGATCGCAGTGACCCGCGAATAGAGGTGGTGGGCCGGCACGCCGGGCTTGCGGTGACGGCGCGAGATGAGGATGTCACGGATCTGGCCGTCGCGCTTGAGGTCGAGCAGGCGGTCGCGGTACATCCACAGCACCGCCTCCATCTGCTCGAGCGGCATCGTGGCCGGCGTGTCGTCGTGGCGGGGCGACTCGATGATCAGCTCGCTGGCGCCCCGCGACGTGATCATGTCGAACATCCCCACGCCTTCCCGCACCAGCTCGCGCTCGATCCGGAAGTACGCGTCGGCCTCCGGCACCACCCGCACCGTCCAGTCGGGGCTGTTCGGCGGTGAGCCTTCCTTGCGGTAGGCGGCGATCTCTCCGCCCGTCATGCCCTCGGCCCCCGGGCAGTACAGACAGGGACCGTCGGTCGGGGGCTCGGCCTTGGGCCGGATGAGGACCCAATGCCCGCGGGTCGGATCCTTGCGAAGCTCGTCCACGATCGGAGCGGCTAGTCCTTGACCTGGCTCTTGAGCTTCTTCAGATGCTGCCGCGCGACGTCGACCCAGTCCTTCTCCGACGGCAGCTGCGAGGCGAGCGCGATGTAGCGCTCCCACTGGGCGACGGCCGCGCGCGGATCGGTCTTCTCGTAGACGAGGGCGAGGTTGTACATCGCCCCGGTGTGCTTGCCGTCCAGCTCGATCACGCGCCGGTACTCATCGACCGCTTCCTTGTAGAGCCCCTTGTCCTCGTAGACCTCGCCCAGCCCCATGTGCGCTTCCACCGAGCTGGTGTCCAGGTCGATCGCCTTCTTGTACGCGTTGACGGACTCGTAGTAGAGCCCCTTCTCCGTGTAATAGATCTTGCCCAGGCTCATGTGCACGCGCGGGTTGATGGGGTTGTAGGACAGCGCCTTGGAATAGGCGGCCACGGCGCCGTCGATGTCGCCCTTGGCCGCCTTGGCGTCACCCAGGCCGACGTGCGCTTCGGCGTAGAAGGGCCGCAGCTCGATGGCCTTGCTGTAGGCCTCCACCGCCTGGTCGAAGAGGCGCCGCGGCGCGGCCATGGAGAGGTCGCCGAGCGCCTTGTAGGGCTCGGGGTACGAGGCGTCGAGCTGGGTGGAGCCGCGGAACTGGGCGGCCGCCTTCCAGCGATTGCCGAGCGCCTGATGCACGACCCCCTGGGTGTACCAGGCGACCGCGAAGTTCGGGTCGATCTCCATGGCGCGGGCCAGCAGATCCACGGCCTGCTCGTTGCCCTCCTGCCCCGGCCGCAGGGTGACGGCGACGGCGGCGCGGGCGAACAGCTCGAAGGCCTTCAGGGAGCGCGTGGGGAGGGAGGCCTTGTCCATGCGCCGGACTTCCGCGTCGGTCAGCGGCACCTTGAGCGTGCGCGCATACGCCGACGCCAGCGGCGCCATGCGCGCCAGCAGCTCGCCCTCCGGCACCGCCACGGGCTCGAGCGCCACCGCGTCGACCGCGGGGCCCTTGATCTCCAGCGCGCGCGGCTGGATGACGAGCTCGGTACCGCTGCGCGTGACGCGCCCGAACATGGCGACGTCCGCCCGCAGGGTGCGCGCGGCTTGCGCGACGATCGCCTCGGTCCACGCCTCGGGACGGCTCACGGCGCGGACCCGAGCGTCCTCGACCTGCACGAAGGCGGGATGCTGGTCGAGGCCGAGGCCGATCACCTCGGCCACGCCCTGCCCCACCCACTGCTCGTCGCGCTCGAGCGCGGTGGCGTCGAAGGGGACGAGCAGCACCGCGCGCGGCTTGACCGCGGCATCGGCGCCGATCGCCGCCAGGGCGGCGACCGCCAGGAGCAGGAGCGCCCACCGAGCCGGCCGTCCACCGTCATGCATCATGTGCCCTCCTGGGCCCCTGCGGCCGCCTCCCGGCGGCGCCGCCACCTGGGCGGCACCAGCCAGGCGCCCAGCCGTGCGAAGCCGTCCGGGCCGAGGCGCCGCAGCGCCACGTCCGGGATGAGCAGGACTGCGACGAGACCCACGAGCCACGGCCAGACTTCGACCGCGATGCGCGACTGGCGACGCCCCCTGAGGAAGGCGTCACGCGGATCCTCCAGCGCGCCGCCGCCCGTCAGCTCGGCCAGCTCGCGGAGCAGGGTCTCGTCGACTCCGAGGTCGCGCAACTCCTGAGCATACGG
>JBGPZN010000210.1:0-6206 GCA_041493815.1 Methylomirabilia bacterium | reverse complement strand
CCGCACCTCGTCGTCGACGAGCACGAGGCCGTCGAGGTCGACCGTCCACGCGATCCGCCAGCCCTTCACGGACGGCGCCCGCACCGCCCCCAGGAACTGGCGCGGGTCGACCTCGTAGGACAGCGGCGCCCGATCGTCGGGCCCCGCCATCACCGACAGCATGAGCGCGGTGTCGGCGACGGTGCGCGCCATCGGCCCCTCGACGGAGTACGAGTCCCAGGCCAGCGCCGAGGGATACCGCGGGATCAGGCCGGGCGTCGTGCGAAAGCCGACGACGCCGCAGAACGAGGCCGGCCCCCGCAGCGAGCCGCCGAGATCCGTGCCTTCGGCGAGCGGGCACATGCCGGTGGCCAGCGCCGCCGCCGAGCCGCCGCTGGAGCCACCGGCGGTCCGCGTCGGATCCCACGGATTGCGCGTGGCCCCGAAGACGGCGTTGACCGTGTTGGGGCCGAACGCGAACTCGGGCGTGTTCGTCTTGCCGAGCACGATCGCGCCGGCCGCGCGCAGCCGCTGCACCACCAGCGCGTCCTCGGCCGGCACGTGGTCCTCGAAGAGCTTGGAGCCGTGGGTCGTGCGGATGCCGGCCGTCGGCGTGACGTCCTTGATCGCGACCGGCACGCCGAACAGCGGCGGCAGCGACGCCCCGCGCTTGAGCACCGCGGTGGCCCGGCGCGCGTTCCACAGCGCCGCGTCCCGGGCCAGCGTGACGATGGCGTTCACCACCGGGTTGACCGCGTCGATGCGGGCCAGCAGCGCTTGCATGACCTCGAGCGGCGACGCCCGCCGGGTCCGGTACAGCTTGCCCAGCTCTCCGGCCGAGGCGAACGGGAGATCGCGGCCTGGCATGGCGTCCTCCGCGCGACGATAGTACCCCGCGGGCGGGCCGGGGCCGGATGCTACTTGAGGCTGCCCGCCGTCAGCCCTCCGACCAGGTAGCGCTCGATGAGCGCGAAGAGCACGACGACCGGAACGATCGCGATGATCGAGGCGGCAAACAGCGAGTTCCAGTGCTGCACGTACGCGGTCACGTAGGTCGTGATCCCCACGGTGAGCGGCTTGCGGGCGGCGTCGGTCATGAGGGTCAACGCCACGATGTACTCGTTCCAGGCCGCGATGAAGGCGAAGATGGCCGCGGTGACGATGCCGGGCAGCGAGAGCGGCAGCACGATGCCGAGCAGGGTGCGCAGCCGGCCGCAGCCGTCCACCGCGGCCGCCTCCTCGATCTCGCGCGGGATCGAGGCGAAGAACGCCTGGAGGATCCAGATGGCGAAGGCCAGGTTGAACGCCGCGTTGGTGAGGATCAGGGCGGCGTAGGTGTTGATGAGGCCGAGCTCGAAGAACTCGCGGTACAGGCCCACCACCAGCGCCGTCGGCGCGAACATCTGGGTGACGAGGACCAGGAACAGGAAGGCGGCGCGGCCGCGGAAGCGATGGCGCGCGGTGTAGTAGGCGGCCGGGACCGCCGCGAGGATCACGAGCGCCGTCGAGGTGGCGGCGACGACCAGCGACACCCACAGCCAGGTCTGGAAGGCGTCGTCGCGCAGGACAGTGAGGAAGTTGCTCCACTGCCACGTCACCGGCAGCAGGCGCGGCGGCGTCGAGCGGAGCTCGGCGGCCGGCTTGAGCGCGGTGAAGAGCATGACGAGATAGGGCGAGAGCAGCAGCACGGCCAGGGCCTGGCCCGCGCCCGCCAGCGCCACCCGCCGTCCCCGCCTCACGGCTCACGCCTCCTGCTCGCGCCAGCGGACGGCGCGCAGGTAGACGAACACCGCGAGCAGGATCGCCACCACGTTGACCACGCCCAGCGCGGCGGAGAGGCCGACGTCGCGCAGCGCGCTCTTGAAGGCGATCTTGTACATGTAGGTGATCGTGGTGTCGTGCCCGAAGCCGGGGTTGCGATCGTTCAGCGCCCACACGATCGGGAACGAGTTGAAGACGTAGATCATGTTCAGCACGGTCGCCACCAGCAGGGCCGGCCGCAGCAGCGGCAGCGTCACCGACCGGTACGTGCGCCAGGCGGAGGCGCCGTCCACCCGGGCGGCCTCGTACACCTCGCCGGGGATGGTCGCCAGGCCGGCCAGCAGGACGTAGGTCGTGAACGGCAGCGAGACGAAGACGCCGACCGCGATCATCGCCCCCATGACCGTGGCGTCGTCGCCCAGCCAGTCGACGGGACGGTCGAGCAGGCCGAGCGTACGCAGCGCGTGGTTGAGGATCCCGAAGTAGTAGTCGTAGATCCACACGAACAGCTTCGCGGTCATGACGAGCGAGGCCGCCCACGGCACGATGAGCGCCCAGCGGACGAGGCGGCGACCCGGGAATTCGAGATTGAGGAACTGGGCGAGACCCAGCGAGATGACAACGGTGACGGCGACGACCACCACGACCCAGACCACCGTGTTGCCGACGACCGTGGGCAGGGCCTCCTGGGCGGCGAGCCGGCCGTAGTTGCGGGCGCCGACGGCGCCCTGGTAGAGGCCCGTGATGGAGTACTGGCTGAGCGAGGCGCGCACGAGGAGCACCGCCGGGTAGAGCACGACGCCGGCGATGAGAGCCAGGCTGGGCCCGAGCCAGAGGAGCGCCCGCGCACCGCCCCCGCGCGTCAGCGTGTCAGCGGCCGCTCGCCGCGGCCGTCGCGTTCTTCTGGAGCTGGTCGAGGACCTGCTTCGGATTGCCGCCCGGCTGCACGGCCAACCCGATGTTCTGCTGCACGTCGAGCTTGACCTTGTCCCAGGCGGGATCGGTGGTCGGCGCGAGCCGGGCGTTGGGCAGCGCGTCGAGGTACGGCCGGAGCTTGGGGTTGCCGCTCATCTGCCGCAGCCCCGACTTCGTCACCGGCAGGAACCCCTCGGCCGTGATCCAGCGCGTGATGTTCTCCGGCTGGTAGTAGAGGTCCAGGAACTTCTTCACGCTCTCCTGGTTGCCCTTCTTCTTGAAGGCCATCAGGTAGTCCTCGACGCCCAGGGTGACGCTGGCGCCGGTGTTCGACGGCATCAAGCCGATGCCGTAGTCCACCTTGCCCTCGGCGTCGAGCTGGGCCGCGAGCGGGCTGAAGCCCATGACCATGCCGACCTTGCCGTCCTTGAAGAGCTGAAAGGCGCCGTCGGTGCGGTTGGTCTTGCCGGGGTTGACCTGGGTCACCTTGTGCTTGTTGGCGAGGTCGGCCAGGAACGAGAGCGTCTGCACGTTGCGGTCGCTGTTGATCGCCCACGCCTCGCCCGACTTCCAGTCGCCGCCGTTGTTCCACATCCAGATCGACCACTCGGCCTGCGCCTCCTCGGGCCCGAGCGGCAGCGCGTAGCCGATCGTGCCGCCGCCGAGCGCCTGGATCTTCCGCGCAGCCTGCAGGAATTCGTCCCAGGTCCCTGGCGGTCCGGCGAGGCCGGCCTTGGCGAGCAACGCCCGGTTGTAGAAGAAGGCGCGCGCGCTGGAGAGAATGGGAAAGCCGTACAGCTTGCCGCGAAACTCCCCGCCCCGGGTGAAGGCGTCGAGGAAGTCGTCCTTCGTCTTCGGCGACAGGATGTCCTCGGCCGGATGGAGCAGGCCGTCCTTGGCGTAGCTGGCGAACGCGTTGAGGTTCAGCACGTCGGGCGGCTGGTTGTTCTGCAGCATCGTGCTGACCTGCTGATCGATGGTGTTCCAGTCGATCACCTGCAGGTCGACCTTCACGCCGGTCTGCTTGGTGTACGTCTCGGCCAGCGCCTGCCAGAACGGCCGCGTGTGCTCCTTGCTGTAGTCGGCGATCACGACCTTGATGGAGGCGCCCGCCCCGCGGTCGCAGGCCGTCAGCGCGAGCGCCATCGACACGGTCACGGCCAGGGCGACGAGTCGCCGGCGTCCGCTCATCGGGTCAGCTCCTTGCCGAGCGCCTGGGCCAGCCGCTCGTAGTGCTCGCGACGGTTGTAGAGCTGCGCGGAGATGCGCACCAGGCGGCGCGGCGCCGCCGGCCAGCTCATCACCGGCACCTCGATGCGCCAGTCCTCGAAGAGTCGCTGCTGCAGCGGATCGGGACGGCGCCAGCCGACCTCGGCCGTGCCGTCCGGCAGCCGCACGCTGGCGATTGAGCCGACCATGTCGTCAGGACACGGCGGCGGCGTGCCGGCCGCCGCGCACAGCAGGCGCCGCGCGTCGAGGGCCAACGCGCGGTTGCGCGCCATCAGCGCGGGCCAGCCGCCCGGGACCAGCGTGCCGAGGTACTCGATGGCCCTGGGCACCGTGAGCCAGGCGGTGGGATCGCTGGTGCCCGTCCAGTCGAACTCCAGCCGGAAGCGCGAGCGGCCGGGCCGCACCGCGTTGGCGCCGTGGCTGATCGTGAGCGGGCGCACGTCGCGCTGCTGGTCGCGGCGCGTCCACAAGAACGCGGAGCCCTTGGGCGCGCACAGCCACTTGTGGCAGTTGCCGCTGTAGTAGGTGGCGCCGAGCGTGGCGAGGTTCAGCGGCACCATGCCGGGGGCGTGGGCGCCGTCGATCAGCACGTCCACGCCGCGGGCGGCCAGCTCGGCGATTAGCCGCTCGACCGGCAGGATCAGCGCGGTCGGGCTGGTGACGTGATCGAGCAGGGCCAGCCGCGTCCGCGGCGTGACCTTTGCCAGCACGGCGTCCACCACCTCGTCGGGCGAGGCCACGGGAAACGGCACGGTGGCGACGACGACGTGGGCGCCCGCGCGCTCGGCCACGAAGTTCAGCGTGTTGCGGCAGGCGTTGTAGGCGTGGTCGGTCGTCAGCAGCTCGTCACCGGCCGCGAAGACCCGCGAGCGCAGCACCGCGTTCACGCCGCCGGTGGCGTTGGTGACGAAGGCGAGGTCGTCGGGATCGGCGCTTACAAACGCGGCCAGCGCCGCACGGGCCGCATCGAGGCGCTCGTCGAGCTCTCTCGACAGGAAGCGCACCGGCTCGGCTTCCATCTCCGCCCGCAGCGTCGCCTGGTGGCGAAGCACCTCGGTCGGACAGGCGCCGAACGAGCCGTGATTGAGGAAGACGAGGCCGCGCTCGAGCGGCCAGAGCTCGGCGAGGTCTTCGCTCACGCGTTCCGGTACGCCGCCAGGACGGCCTGGGCCATGTCGCGGGTCCGAGCGCTCCCGCCCTGGTCGGGCGTCAGCGTCTTGCCGTCGCGATACACGCGCCCCACCGCGCCCTGCAGCCGCTCGGCCTCGGCGCCAAAGCCGACGTGCTCCAGCATCATCGCCGCCGACAGGATCGTCGCCGTCGGGTTGGCGATGCCGAGTCCGGCGATGTCCGGCGCCGAGCCGTGCACCGACTCGAAGTACGCCCAGCCGTTGCCGAAGCAGCCCGACGGCGCCAGGCCGAGCCCGCCCGCCGTCTCGGCGCCGAGGTCGGACAGGATGTCGCCGTAGAGGTTCATGCACAGCACGACGTCCATCGACCGCGGGAAGCGCACCAGCCGCCGCGCGGCGTCGTCGACGTGAAAGTGCTCGAACGGCAGGCCCGCCGCCCGCACGACGCGCTCGGCCGTCTGCTGGAACAGCCCGTCGGTCTTGGGGAGCACGTTGGACTTCGTCACGCACGTCACCTTGCCGGGCTTGCCCTTGGCCTGGCGCGCGCGGGCCAGCTCGCACGCGAAGCGGGCGATGCGCTCGGCCCCGCCCGGCGTCACCACCTTCACCGCGAAGCGGCCGTCGAGGCCGTAGTGCGTGATCGTGCGCCCGGTCCGATCGGCGAGATCGGGCATCAGCCGGACGACGTCGGCCAGATTCCCCTCGCGTCCCGGATAGAGCCCCTCGCTGTTCTCGCGCAGCAGGACGTAGTCGATGCCGTCGGGATCGGCCAGCGGCGAGCGCATGCCCGGGTAGTAGCGGATCGGCCGCACGCCCGCGAACGCCTCCATCTCCCAGCGCAGCCACGAGACCACCGGCGACGAGGACGGCCCCGCGGCCCCGAAGAGCACGCCGTCGGCCTCGCGGGCCGCGCGCTTGGTCTCGTCGGGAATGGGCGTGCCATGGCTCTTCGTCGCGGCGGCGCCCTGCGGCGGCGTGAGGATCTTCAGCGGCAGGCCGGTGCCCACCAGCACCTCGCAGGCGGCGTCGACGACCTCGATGCCGATCCCTTCGCCCGGAAGCGCGACGATGGTCTTCATGGGCGACTCCTCTTCACAGCTCGGCGACGTCGGCGGCCTGACCGCTGGCGGCGCTGCGGGCGACCGCGTCGGTGAACTCCATGTAGCGGACGCCGTCCTCGAAGTTCGTGTG
>JBGPZN010000553.1:0-2487 GCA_041493815.1 Methylomirabilia bacterium | reverse complement strand
CGGCGGAGATCGCCAAGCTCCGAGAGTCCGGCGTCGTGTAATCGGCGGTTGCGCTGTTGACACGGGCGCGTCAGTCCGTCACGCTAGTGTCATGAGCGTCGAGGGCCTGAACTCTGCCGGCCGCGTCGCTCGAGGATGCTGCCACCAGCGATGGTCCCTTTGGCGCTGTCTGACCGACGTGGCAGTCGGCTTGCAATCGCGGCGCGCGTGACAAAGCGGATCCTGGTCCTCGACGACATGAAGTATCTGCGCGACGTCCAGGTCCTCCTCCTCAACGACGCCGGCTACACCACCACCGCGCTGTCCAACGCCCGCGAGGCGCTCGACCGGCTGACCGAGCTGGCGCCGGACCTGATCCTGCTCGACGTCTCGATGCCCGGGATGGACGGCCGCCAGTTCCTGGCCCGGCTGCGCTCCACGCCCCAGTGGCAGCGGCTGCCGGTCATCCTGACGACGGGACGCGCGGTGGACGACGTGGCGCGCGAGAACGGCTGTGACGTCCTGTCGAAGCCGTTCACCGAGATCGCGCTGCTCGAGTGCGTCCGCAAGCTGATCGGCGACGCCGCCTCCGTCCGCTCATGACCTCGGCTCCGCCAGCGCCTCCAGCGCGGCGGTAAAGCAGCCCAGCGGCGCCCGCGCCACCCCGGCGCCGACCTGTCCCGTTCCGGCCCGCCGTCCCGCGATGCCCGTGTTGATCAGCGGCGTGACGCCGGTCTCGACCACCCGGCGGACGTCGATCCCCACCGGCGTGCCGCGCTCGTCGAGCGAGGGGATGCGAAAGTGCGGGTGCTCGCCGGCGCTGATCTCGCGCATCGCCTCGGTGACGGCCAGCGCCTGGGCCATCCCGCCGGCGCCGACGAAGCGCGCGACGGCCGGCGAGGCGGCCATCGCCATGCCGCCCAGGCCGATCGTCTCCACGATGGCGCTGTCGCCCATGTCAGGATTCGCGTCGTCCGGCCCGAAGCCGGGGAAATAGAGACCGACCGGCATCTCGACCGGCGCGGTCAGCCACCGGTCACCGAGACCCGACACCCGGATCCCGAACTCGGTGCCGTTGCGCGCCAGCGCCGTCACCAGCGTGGAGTCGGCGACGCCGGCGGCCGCGTCGGCGGTCGCCTTGCCGGCGGCCATGGCGAGGTTCAGGAAGAACTGATCGTTGCCGGCGAGGAACTCCGCCAGGCGGGCGACGGCGTGATGGCGGCCACCGGCGCGCGCCACGTGCGGCAGGAGGCTCCGGGCCAGCAGCGCGGAGGCGGCCAGGTTGCGCTGGTGCATCTCGTCACCCATGCGCAGCGCCTGCGCCATCAGCGGGCGCAGCGGCAGGCCGCCGGCGGCGCGCAGCGCGGCGCCGAGCAGCGGCCCCGCCTCGGTCGCCAGCCAGCGCAGGCGCGCGAGCACGCTGTCGTCGTTGGCGCCGAAGCGCAGGACCTTGCCGAGCCCCTCGTTGATGGTGACGTGGGCGCGGTTACCACGCGCGCGGTTCTCGACGACGAACACCGGCATCGAGCGCGTGATGATGCCGGTCATCGGCCCCACCGCGCGCCAGTGGTGACACGGCTCCAGCCGCACGCGCCCCCTCTCGACGAGGCCTCGGGCCGCGTCGTCGTTGGCGGCCCAGCCCTCGTAGCGGATCGCGCACAGCACGGCGGCCTGCATCGGCTCGCACATGCGCGGCCACGCCAGCGGTGGGCCCGCGTGCAGCACGAGGGACTCCGGCAGCTCCAGCGCCTCCCAGGCCGGGCGGCAATCGAGCAGGACCGGCTCGCCGCCGACGAGACGAGTGAGCACCTCGGCGTTCGCGGCCTCGATCGTCGCCGCCCGCGACTGCAGGCGCTCCAGCAGTGCCGCCAGCCGCGCGTCGCCGCCGGCCGGCGGCGTCCACGCGAGATGCACGACCGGGACGTCGAGGCGCTCGAGCTCGCGCGCGAAGAGATCCAGGCCCAGGCTGATCACGCGGGGCGGGGTGTCGAGGAGCGTCATGGGGTCCGGGGTTTAGGGAGCGGCGGAGGCGATTGTTGGAGCGAGGGCCGCGAGCCCGGCTCGGGGCGTGGGTGGCCTGAGATGGGCGGGCGCGGTTCCGCTGCCGTTCGAGACGGTGGGGACCCGGTCAGGCCCAGCAGGAACATCAGGTGCGAGCGCACGCGCATGGTGTCGAGCACCTCGACGTCGGGGCGCGCCTGGCCGCGCAGCAGACGCCACGCGCGGCCGCTGGTCACGACCAGCGGCCGGTCCGGCCGTCCCAGCCACTCGTCGAAGGCCGCCACCGTCCGCACCGGCGTCAGCCCCCGGCCGAGGTAGAAGTCGATCGAGAAGAATCGGCCGCCGGTGACGCCGACGTCGCCGCCGTGCGCGTAGCGCTCGACGAGCGCGGCCAGAGCCGGATAGTACTGGCCGCGGTACACCCAGCCGTTGTAGATCTGCATCCCGCTGGCGAGCAGCGCCGCCATGCCGAGGGCGAGCCCGCCGACGAGCGCGCGCGGGCGTTGG
>JBGPZN010000652.1:0-2009 GCA_041493815.1 Methylomirabilia bacterium | reverse complement strand
GCCGATCGCGTCGTGGCGACGCTCCGCGACGCCGATGGCGAGACCTCGGTGCGCGCCCGCTATTTCATCGCGGCGGACGGTGCGCGTAGCCGCATGCGGGAAGCACTGGGCATCCCGATGCGCGGACGAGTACACACCTGAGCGTTGCGCCGCCATCGTGCGGCAGGCGGCCGGCGTGCCCGACCTCGACGTCGAGATCTTCGGCGCCGTTGCCTGGGCGGCCGCGGCCCAGGTCGCCGGCGCTATCGTGACGGTCGCGTCTTCCTCGCCGGAGACGCCGCGCACCACATGCCACCCACCGGCGGCTTCGGCCTGAATACGTTCCCACCGGCCGTCCGGGCGCACGCGCGCCCCACGTCTGGCTCGAGCGCGCGGGCGGGCCGCTGTCGACGCTCGATCTCTTCGGCGAAGGCTTCGTGCTGCTGGCGGGATCGAGCGGCGCGGCCTGGGGTGACGCGGCGGTCGCCGTCGCCGGCGAGCTCGCAGTGCCGCTGACAGCGTTCACGGTCGGCGCCGACGGCGATCTGAGCGACCCGGCCAAGGGGTGGACGACCGTCTACGGGATCGAGCCGGAGGGCGCGGTGCTCGTCCGGCCGGACGGCCACGTCGGCTGGCGGTGCGGCGGGGCCGCCGTCAACCCACGCCGCGACATCGCGGCGGCGCTCCGGCAGCTTCTCGCCACCGCCGATTGACCACAGTCCTCAAGATGCGGCGCCCTTCATGGCCACGGCCAGAATCGGTTTCGCCCACTCCGGTGTCTCCGCCAGCACGCCGGACCGGACGACCTTGCCGCGGACCATGTGCAGGACGAGTAGCGGCTCCGGCGTAACGCCGGTGCGCGGATCGGCCTCGGCGCTGTTGTCGTCGACGCGAAGCTCGGTCAGCTTCGGGAGCAGGCGGATCAGGTTGAGGCGGCTGCTGTCGTAGCGAGCCCGGATCTGCGGCTCCGGGATGTCGTGGCCGCCTCTCGCCACCCGGGCGCGCACGCGCTTGACGTGCAGCTCTGGCGAGCTCAGTCCCACGTACCAGACCCGCACCTCGATTCCGGCCGAGAGAGCCCGCTCGAGCAGGTGTGTCATCGTCTTGCCGCCGAGCGTCGTCTCGAACGCGAACGTCAGGCGCTCGGCGATCGCCCGCTCCAGGAGACGCCTCCCCTGCTGCCAGGCCGCGCTGTTCGCATCGGCCTCGCTGGCGTCGGGGTTGCGAGCCCGGATCAGCCGGGTCGCCTGATCCGGATTGAAGAACTCGGCGCCGGCCCGCAGGAACATCGCGCCGGCGATGCTGCTCTTGCCGGCGCCATTCGTTCCCCCGAGGACATAGATGCAGGGCGGCGGCTCCGCATCAGCCACGCTTGCGCGCGGCGCCCACGGCTGCCCGGCCGAGCTCCTTCGGCGATGCCCCGAACGCCGTCTTCATGCCGGCCCGGCCCTTGGGCGTCTGCATCCGCGACAGCATCGCATCGAAGTCGGCGCTCAGGCTGTCGAGCCGGCTCTCCGCTCCCTTCGTGAGCGCGTTGAACTCGTCCATCGACAGCACGATCGCCTTGGGAGCGTCGTGCTTGGTGATGACGACCGCGCCCCCGCGCAGGACCAGCTCGAGGAGCTGGCCGAACTGTTTCTTGGCGTCGGTCGCCGTGAAGGACGAGGGTTCGACCTGCTCCCCCCGGCGGTTGCGGAAGGTGGCGACGGGATCGCGTCGTCGGGCATCAGCGCCAGGGTTCATGAGGTCACCCCCATGAGCCCATTCTACTCATTATGGGCTAAATGATCAAAGGGCGCTCGTCGCCGGCTGCCGCGCGCCGAGCCGCCGATAGCAGCGCGCCGCGTTATCCCACAGGAGCTTGCGCTTCGCCGTATCGCCGATCGAGTTCCAGCCCAGCACCACCTCGACGGACTTCGGGAACCAGCTCTCCGAGTGGGGGTAGTCGGTGGCGAACATCAGCGTGTCCTCGCCGAGCGCCTCGATCGCCTGGCGCAGCGACAGCTCGCCCTCGTGGAGCTGGATGCTCT
>JBGPZN010000229.1:0-5797 GCA_041493815.1 Methylomirabilia bacterium | reverse complement strand
GGCACCGGGACCTTGCCGGGCGCATCCGCCCTGTACGTGCCGCTGCTGGGATCGACGGGGCCCGTCGGCGTGCTCGGCCTGCGGCCGCCCGACCGGCACGCGATGGACGAGCCGGAGCGCCTGCATCAGCTCGAGACGTTCGCCGCCCAGACGGCGCTGGCGCTGGAGCGGGCCCGGCTGGCCACCGAGGCCCACGAGGCCGAGGTGCGCATCGAGACCGAGCGGCTGCGCAACTCGTTGCTGTCCTCGGTGTCGCACGACCTGCGGACACCGCTGGCCACGATCACGGGCGCGGTCAGTACCATCCTCGAGCAGCGGGAGCGGCTCGACGCGCAGACGCAGCGGGAGCTGCTGGAGTCGGTCCACGAGGAGGCGGAGCGGCTGAACCGGCTCGTGCAGAACCTCCTGGAGATGACGCGCCTGGAGTCCGGCGCGCTACAGCTCAAGCGGGAGCTGCACCCGCCCGAGGAGGTCATCGGGGCGGCGCTCGGGCGCCTCAACAAGCGGCTGGCCGACCGGCGCGTGACGACGAGCGTGCCGCCGAACCTGCCGCTGGTGGCCATGGACGACGTGCTCATCGAGCAGGTGCTGGTCAACCTGCTCGACAACGCGCTGAAGTACACGCCGGCCGGCACGCCCATCGAGGTCATCGCCACCGCGACCGATCAGAACCTCACGATCGAGATCGCCGACCACGGCCCCGGGCTGCCCCCCGGTGAGGAGGATCGCGTCTTCGAGAAGTTCTTCCGGGGCGAGCAGCTCGTCGCCCGGGGCGCCGGGCTGGGGCTGGCCATCTGCCGGGGCATCGTCCGCGCCCACGGCGGGCGCATCTGGGCCCAGAACCTGCCGGGCGGCGGCGTCGCGTTCCTCTTCACCCTGCCGCTCGGGGCGACGCAGCCGGCGCCGCCTCCCGCCGATGCCTGAGCCCAGCATCGTCCTCATCGAGGACGAAGCCCCGATCCGCCGCTTCCTGCGAGCGACCCTGACTGGGCATGGCTATCGCCTCTTCGAGGTGGGCACGGGCGCCGACGCCCTCGTGGAGGTCGCCCAGCGCCAGCCCGACGTCGTGATCCTCGACCTCGGGCTGCCGGACATCGACGGCGTCGAGGTCATCCGCCGGCTGCGCGAGTGGAGCGCGGTGCCGATCATCGTGCTGTCGGCGCGCGGCCAGGAGCGCGACAAGGTCGCCGCGCTGGACGCCGGCGCCGACGACTACGTGTCGAAGCCGTTCAACGCCGGGGAGCTGCTCGCCCGCGTCCGGGTGGCGCTCCGGCACGCCGCCGGCGCCGCCCACGAGGAGGGCGCGGCGTTCAAGCTGGGCGAGCTTCAGGTCGATCTCCTCCGCCGCCACGTCATCGTCGGGGGCGTCGAGGTGCGGCTCACGCCGATCGAGTACAAGCTGCTCGCCACGCTGGTGAAGCACGCCGGCAAGGTGGTCACCCACCAGCAGCTCCTGCGCGAGGTGTGGGGACCGAGCCACGACGATCAGTCGCACTACGTGCGCGTCTACATGGCCCACCTGCGCCACAAGCTCGAGACCGAGCCCGCGCGCCCGCGCTACCTGCTCACCGAGCCCGGCGTGGGCTACCGCCTCGCGGCGGAGTAGTATCGACGCGACCCACCATCCTTCAAGGAGCCAGCGATGAAAGCCATCCGCGTGCACAAGTTCGGCGGTCCCGAGGTGCTCCAGCTCGACGACGTCGCCGATCCCACGCCGGGAGGGGGCCAGGTCCTGGTGCAGATCAAGGCGGCCGGCGTGAACCCGGTCGACACGTACATCCGCTCCGGCACCTACGCCCAGTCGCCCGCGCTGCCCTACGTGCCGGGTGGTGACGCGGCCGGCGTCGTGAAGGCGCTCGGCCAGGGCGTCACGCGGTTCAAGCCGGGCGACCGCGTGTGGATCGCCCGTGCGGCCGGTTACGCCGAGCTGGCGGCCTGCGACGTCGCCATGGTGCACCTGCTACCGGCGGGGCTGTCGTTCGAGCAGGGCGCCGGCGTGGGGGTGCCGTATGCGACGGCCTATCGCGGCCTGCATCACAAGGCGCAGGCGAAGCCCGGCGAGAGCGTGCTGGTGCACGGCGCCTCGGGCGGCGTCGGTATCGCGGCGGTCCAGCTCGCGGTCGCCCACGGCATGACCGTCGTCGGCACCGGCGGCACCGACCGCGGGCGCAAGCTGGTCACCGAGCACGGTGCCCACCACGTGCTCGACCACACGGCGCCCGACTACACCAAGCGGCTGATGGAGGTCACCGGCGGCGCCGGGCCCGACGTGATCCTCGAGATGCTGGCCAACGTGAACCTCCAGAAGGACCTCGACGTCGTCGCGCGCTTCGGCCGGATCGTGATCATCGGCAACCGCGGCAGCATCGAGATCAACCCGCGGGGCACGATGGGCAAGGACGCGACGATCACCGGTCTGGCGCTTTGGAACGCCTCCGCGGCCGAGCTGGCGTCGATCATGGCCGCGCTCACCGCCGGCCTCGCCAACGGCACGCTGCGTCCCGTCGTCGGCCGCGAGTTCAAGCTGGCCGACGCCGCCGCCGCCCAAAAGGCCGTCCTCGAGCCCGGCGCTTACGGAAAGATCGTGCTGGTGCCGTGACTGACGTCGCCACGGAAGTGACTCGTGAAATTTTGGTGGCTCCTTAATCTCCCGGCCCGCGGAGACTGTTAGTATGTGTACGTCGCCCAACGCGGTGCGACAGCATCCCACGGAGGAACACGGCATGAAGCGTCAGCTTGCGGCGACCACGATCGCACTTGTGCTCGCGACCACGACTGCGGGGCTGCTCTCCACCCCGCTCGTCACGGGGGACACGGCCTGGGCGCGCGCCGGGGGTGGGTCCTCCGGCGGAAGCCGCGGCTCGCGCGGCTTCTCGACGCCGTCGCCCAGCTCGCCGAGCCGGTCGACCGCGCCGGCCACGGCGCCCACACCCCCAATGCCCCAGCGCAGTGGTTGGGGCGCCGGCCTGATGGGTGGCCTCGGCGGCCTCGTCCTCGGCGGCCTGATCGGCAGCATGCTCTTCGGCGGAATGGGCCACGGGTTCGGCGGCGGGTTCGGCTTCCTCGAGATCGCGCTGCTTGGAGTGCTTGCCTACTTCGCTTTCTCCTTCCTGCGGCGCCGCCGCGAGCCCCAGCCCGCCGTGGCGGGCGGCTACGGGATGTCGTCGTTTCCGGGAGGCGGACAGAGCTGGCAGCCGGATCGCAGCGCGGCGTCGGTGGCGACGATCGAGGCGCCGGCCGGGCCGAGTGACCTGCAGGTCGGCGTCGGCCACATCCGACAGATGGACGCGGCCTTCGACCCCGCGCGGATGGCCGTGGCCGCGTCGGATGTCTTCTTCAAGGTGCAGGCCGCCTGGATGGCGCGCGACATGGGCTCGGCCCGCGACAGCCTGACTCCCGAGATGTACGACAAGATGCAGGCGCAGTGCGCGGAGCTGAAGGCCCAGCGCCGCATCAATCGGCTCGAGAACATCGCCGTCCGGTCGACCGAGGTCACGGAGGCCTGGCAGGAACAGGGCCAGGATTTCGTGACCGTCGCCTTCGGCGCGAACGTACTCGACTACACCACCGACGAGTCCGGGCAGGTCGTCGAGGGCAGCCGGACCGAGCCCGTGCGGTTCGAGGAGTACTGGACGTTCGTCCGGCGGGTCGGGCCCGGCCCGTGGCGACTGTCGGCGATTCAGCAGGCGGGATAAAGACTCGCATCACCGTCGGCGGGGGCTCGGTCGGGGCCCCCGCACCCTCCGGACTCCAGCCGGTCGAATTCCTAGAGAAGCTTGCCCCCGCTGACGCCGCCTAGAAGTCTGTTCTGGCGCCCGGGGCCTACGGCAAGATCGTGCTGCTTCCGTAAGACGAGCAGGGCGGAACGCGCCACGTTGGGTCGGGGGCGATATCGAGCCCCCCCCCCACAGACAAAGCGAGCGCCCCGGATTGCCGGGGCGCCCGGAACAACAGGGGGCTTGGGGGGCCTGTCGAGGCCCCCCATGGAAGTCAGTCGCCGGCTGCTGCGACCTCGCGGCCGAACACCGGGTTGTCGGTGCGGTCGATCAGCGCCTCGGCACCCTCGGTCGGCAACTGCTCGGCGTAGTTCTGGGCGCCGTCGATGTCGTGCTCCCACACCTCGCGCGGGAGCTCGTACAGCACCTCGATCCCGTGGCCGTTGGGATCGGAGATGTACACGCTGTGGGTCATGCCGTGGTTCACCCGCCGGTGGAACGTGACGCCCTTGGCCTGCAGGTGATCGAGCTGCTTGAGCCACGTCTCGCGGTCCGGATAGCAGATCGCGATGTGGTTCAGGCCGATGGCCCGCGGCTTCATGCTCCACGTCTCGTCGGGCGCCGGCGGCGTGGTGTCCTCGATCTCGGCCAGGGCCAAGTCGTGGTGCGTCACCTCGCCCTGCGGCGAGAGCCCGCTGTAGAAGCGCATCTTCAGCCGCCCGGGCTTGGGCTTGAGCGCGGCCACGCTCTTGAGGCCGATGATCTCGGTCCAGAAGCGGTGGGACTCTTCCAGGTTGCGCACGTTGAGTACGACGTGGTTGACTCCACGAGGCGTCTGAGCCTGGGGCATGGCATCCTCCTGGCGGACCGGTGTCGCCCGCCGGCAATCGTGGGCCCTATGGTAATACGGAATCCGACTTCATGACGGGAGTGCGCTGATGGGACAGTTCGGGATCGGACAGCCGGTGACGCGGTTCGAGGATCGGCGCCTGCTCCAGGGCGAGGGCCGGTTCCTCGACGACGTGAGGCTCCCGGGCCAGACGCAGGCGGTCATCGTCCGCTCGCCCCACGCCCATGCCCGGATCGTGGGCATCGACACGGCGGCGGCGGCCAAGGCACCGGGCGTCCTCGCCGTGTTCACCGGCGCCGACCTGGCCCGCGACGGCCTCGGCACCATGCAGATGACCCTCAAGCGCAAGCGCCCAGACGGCTCGCCGATGTTCGCGCCGCCCCATCGGGGCCTGACCCAGGACCGCGTCCGCTACGTGGGCGATCCCGTCGCGCTGGTCATCGCCGAGACGCGCGCCCAGGCCGAGGACGCCGCCGAGCTCGTCGCCATCGAGTACGACCCGCTGCCCTCGGTGACCTCGACGGCCGATGCCATCGGGGGCGCGGCCGTGTGGGACGAGTGCCGCGACAACGTCTCCAACCTGTTCGAGTCGGGCGACAAGGCCGCCACCGACGCCGCCATCGCCGGCGCTCCCCGGGTCGTCCGCCGCCGCTACGTCATCACCCGCGTGCATGCGCAGTACATGGAGCCGCGCGGCGCGATGGGGGTGTGGGATCCCGGCGAGGAGCGCTACACGCTCTACGCCGACGTGCAGTATCCGCACCGCGTGCGCACCGCGCTGGCGACGAACATCTTCAAGATCCCCGAGCACCAGATCCGCGTCATCGCCGGCGACGTCGGCGGTGGCTTCGGCACCAAGGGCTGGCAGTACCCGGAGCACCGGCTGGTGCTGTGGGCGGCGCGCAAGCTGGGCCGGCCGGTGCGGTGGGCGTGCGAGCGCCGCGAGGCGATCCCCGCCGACGAGCACGCGCGCGACAACGTCACCGACGCCGAGCTGGCCCTGGACGCCGAAGGGCGCTTCCTGGCCCTGCGCGTGCGCACGCTGGCCAACGTCGGCGCCTACGTCTCCTCGGATCGCAATCTGCTGGCGACCTTCAGCAACATCGTCACGCTGGTCGGCGTCTACACGTTCCCGGCCGCCCACGTGCAGGTGCTGAGCGTGCTCAGCAACACCAACTCGACGGCGCCGTACCGTGGCGCCGGCCGGCCGGAGGCGACGTACGTGCTCGAG
>JBGPZN010000382.1:0-3799 GCA_041493815.1 Methylomirabilia bacterium | reverse complement strand
GCCGCCGAGAAGCTGATCGTGCGCGACAAGGTGCCGGCCATCATGGGCGCCTGGGGCTCGTCGATGACGCTGGCCGCGATGCCGAAGCTCGAGGAGTACGGCGTGCCGATGGTCGTGGAGACGTCCAGCGCCTCCACCATCACCAAGCGCGGCAACCCGTGGATCTTCCGCATCAGCCCGCCCAGCGAGATGGAGGCCCTCGGCCTCGAGCAGTACGTCGACAAGCTCGGGGTCAAGCGCGCCGACTTCCTGGCTGTCAACACCGACTGGGGCCGCGGCGCGGTCAGCGCGTTCGGCGACATGCTCAAGAAGAAGGGCGCCGCGGTGGGCGCCGCCGAGTACATGGACCAGAAGGACACCGACATGAACGCCCAGATCACCAAGATCAAGGGCGCCGGCGGCGACACGCTGTTCCTCACGACCGCGGTCGAGCAGATCACCCTCGTCCTCAAGCAGTCGCAGGAGCAGCGCCTGACGCGCAAGATCGTCACCACCGGCGGCTCGTCCTCCCCGAGCCAGCTCATCAAGCAGGCCGGCGCCGCCGCCGAGGGCACCTACCACATCGTGTTCTTCATGCCGTGGTTCCCGGAGGCAATGCCCGACGGCAAGCTGGCCAAAGCCTTCGTCGACGAGTGGGCCAAGCGCGGCCATCCCTTCGAGGGGCTGACCGAGGGCTTCCGCGGCCACGACGGCATCGCCACCATCGCCGAGGCCATCAAGATCGCCGGCAAGGACGAGCCCAAGGCCATCCAGGAGGCGCTGTGGAAGGTCTCGTTCACCGGCGTCAACGGTCCCATCAAGTTCGACAAGGACGGGCCGGCCGGCAAGGAGAGCGGGCAGAGCAAGCCGTCGATCTTCGTCGTCCAGATCAAGGACGGCAAGGTCGCCCTGCCCGATTTCGTCGCCAAGAAGTAGGCGTCTGGACGCGCTCCTGCAGCACCTGGTGAATGGCCTGGTGCTGGGCGGCACCTACGCGCTGCTCGGCATCGGCCTCACCTTGATCTTCGGCCTCATGAACCTCGTGAACTTCGCCCACGGCGAGTTCTACACGCTGGGGGCCTACGCGACGTTCGCCGCGCTGACCCTGGGCGGCGTCAACTTCTTCGGGGCGGTCGCCGCCGCCATCGTGCTCGGCGCCACGGTGGGCGCGCTCACCGAGCGCGTGCTGCTGCGGCCGCTGCTCGGCGAGTCGATCGACACGACGATGCTCGTGATGATCGGGTTGTGGATCGCGATGCAGAACGCCGAGCTGCTGGCGTGGGGCGGCGTGGCCAAGTCGATCCCGCATCCGTTCCCCACCGCGCCGCTGACGCTGGGGCCGGTGGGCATCGCGCCGCTGCGCCTGTTCGTCGTGGCCACCGCGCTGGGCCTGATCGTCGCCTCCTGGCTGCTCATCCAGCGCACGCGCCTGGGCCGGGCCATGCGCGCGACCTTCCAGGACCGCGAGACCGCCGCGCTCATGGGCGTGAGGATCGGCCGCATCCACACGGCCACGTTCGCCTTCGGCTCCGCGCTGGCGGCGGCGGCCGGGGCGCTGCTGGGGCCGGTCTTCCTGGCGTATCCGTCGATGGGCGACCTGGCGTCGCTGAAGGCGTTCTCCGTGGTCATCCTCGGCGGCCTCGGCAACCTCGCCGGGGCCACGCTCGGCGGCCTGCTGCTGGGTATCGCCGAGGAGCTTGGCGCCGGCTACGTGTCGTCCGGCTACCGCGACGCCGTCGGGTTCGTCATCATCATCCTCGTGCTGCTGTTCCGGCCCTCCGGACTCTTCGCCCGCACCGAACGGATCGGGTGAAGCGCGCGCTGGGAGCGCTCACGGCCGTGGCGCTGCTCACGCTGCCGCTCTGGCTGGCCAGCGCCTATCACCTGCACGTCGTGATCATGGCCGGGATCTTCACGATCCTGGCACTCAGCCTGAACCTGCTGCTCGGCTACACCGGCCAGCTCTCGCTCGGCCACGCCGCCTTCTTCGGCATCGGCGCCTACACGGCCGCGTTGCTTGCGCTGCGGCTGGAGTGGCCGTTCTGGCTCGGCCTGCCCGGCGCCGCCGCGGTGGCTGGCTTGGCCGGCTGGGCGATCGGCCGCCTCGCCCTGCGGGTGCGCGGCGCCTACTTCGTGCTGGTGACGATCAGCTTCGCCGGCGTGATCTCGCTGGTGAGCGTCAACTGGATGGAGCTGACCAACGGCCCGCTCGGCCTGCCGGGCGTGCCGGCGCCGGCGCTGGCCGGCCTCAGCTTCCGCACGAAGTCCGCGTACTACTACCTGGTGCTCGCGGCCGCCGCCGGCTCCTACCTCGTCTGCCGTCGGCTGGTCGGCTCGCGCCTGGGGCGCGCGTTCCTGGCGCTGCGCGAGAACGAGCCGCTGGCGGAGTCGGTCGGCGTCGATCCCACGCGCACGCTCGTGCTGGCCGCCGTCGTCAGCGCCGCCATGGCGGGCGTGGCCGGCGGCCTCTACGCGCACTACACGCGCTTCGTCAGCCCCGAGGTGTTCCTGTTCAGCTATACGGTGACGATGGTCATCATGGTCGTCGCCGGCGGCAAGGGCACGCTGGCCGGGCCCGTGGTCGGCGCCGTGCTGTTCACCGTGCTGCCGGAGGCGCTGCGCGAGGCGATGGCCTGGCAGTGGCAGATGCTCGCCTACGGCGTGCTGCTGGTGCTCCTGGTGTTCTTCCTGCCGCGTGGCATCGTGCCGGCGCTGAGCGCGTGGCGACGCTAGCGGTCGAGGATCTCGCCGTCGAGTTCGGCGGCGTCGCCGCGCTGGCGGGCGTGTCGTTCACGGTGCGGCCGGGCACGATCACCAGCCTGATCGGTCCCAACGGCGCCGGCAAGACGACGGCCTTCAACGCGATCACCGGCTACCTGCGGCCGGGACGCGGGCGCGTGACGTTCGGCGACGAACCGCTCACCGGCCGGCGGCCCTGCGACATCGCCCGCCGGGGGGTCGTGCGCACGTTCCAGAAGACCAGCGTGTTTCCCGCGCTCGCCGTCCTCGACAACGTGCTGATCGGCTTGCATCTGCGCGGGCGCGCCGGTCTGGCGTCCATCGTCGCCGGCCGCCGGACGGTGGCCGCCGAGGAGACGCGACTGCGCGCCGAGGCGGAGGCGATCATCGCGTTCGTCGGTCTCGAGCGACGGCGCGCAGACATCGCCAGCAGCCTGCCGTACGGCGAGCAGCGGCTGGTGGAGCTGGCGGTGGCGCTGGCGGCGCAGCCCAAGCTGCTGCTGCTCGACGAGCCCGGCGCCGGCATGACGGGTGCCGAGAAGGAGCGCCTCGTCGAGCTGATCCGGCGCGTGCGCGAGCAGGGCGTGACGGTGTGCCTGGTCGAGCACGACATGCGCCTGGTCATGGGGATCTCCGACACGGTGATCGTGCTGAACCACGGCCGCGTGATCGCCGAGGGAGCCCCGGCCGAGATCCAGGCGCACCCCGAGGTCATCCGCGCCTACCTGGGCTCGACGCGTGCTTGAGCTCTCGGGGCTGCGCGCCGCCTATGGGCCGATCGAGGCACTGCGCGGGGTCGATCTCGAGGTCCGCGCCGGCGAGCTGGTCTGCCTGCTCGGCGCCAACGGCGCCGGCAAGTCGTCCACGCTGCGCGCCATCTCGGGTCTGGTGCGGCCCACCGCCGGGCGCATCGTCTTCGACGGCCGGCCCATCACCGGCCTGCCGCCCGCCGAGATCCTCGAGGCCGGCATCGCGCACTGTCCCGAGGGGCGGCGCGTGTTTCCGTACCTCACGGTCGAGGACAACCTGATCATGGGCGCCTACGTCCGGCGCGACCGCGCGGGCATCGCCGCGGATCTCG
>JBGPZN010000625.1:0-2129 GCA_041493815.1 Methylomirabilia bacterium | reverse complement strand
GGCGCTCGAGCATGCACTCGCCCTCGGCGATGATGACCTTCAACCCCGGCACGCGGGTCGTCAGCGCCTCCCGCAGCGTGCGCATGGTGTGGGCGATGTCGTAGGAGTCGATCGTCTTGATCCACCGCACCCCGACCCCGCGCAGGGCCTGGGCGATCGTCATGCCGGTCGGCTCGCCTCGGGCGTTGGTGCCGGTGGACGGGTTGTGGTGCTGGCCGGTGGCCGAGGTGTACTTGTTGTCGACGATGACGAGGACCGAGTCCTGCTTGTTGTACACGGCGCTGGCCACGCCGTTGGTGAGGCCGTTGTGCCAGAAGCCGCCGTCGCCCATCACCGAGATCACGCGCTTGCCGAAGGCCGGCGCCACCGCCCCCGCCGACGCCAGGCCCATGCCGTAGCCCAGCACCGAGTTGCCGACGTTGAACGGCGCCTGCGTGGAGAACGTGGTGCAGCCGATGTCGGCCGCCACGTGGGTGTCGCCGATGGCGGGGTCCGTGGTGCGGAGGATCTTCATCGCGCTGAACAGGGGACGCTCGGGGCAGCCCGTGCAGAACGACGGTGGCCGCTTGTCGATCGGCTGCGGCAGGGCGGCGCGGGCCCGCGCCTGGTGGCCGGTCAGCGCGGCGAAGCGGTCCTCGATCGCCGACACCGACGTCGCCGCCGGCGGCGCCACGGTCAGGAACTTGCGCAGGCCGCCGATGACGAGGGCGGGGACGTACTCGCCGTGGGGCGATAGCAGCTCCTTGCCGTGGATCTCGACGTCCAGACGCGCCTCGTGGGCGAGCGCCTTCAGCTCGCGCTCGATGAAGTTCGGCATCCCCTCCTCGACGATGAGCACGTGCGTCTTGCCGCGCATGAACCCGATCAGCTCCTCGGGGACCAGTGGGTGCAGCGCGTTGAGGACGAGCAGCGGCACCGGGCTGCGCCCGTGGACGTCGGCCAGCCCCAGCACGTGCAGGCCGCGCACGACCGTGTTCCACAGGCCGCCCTGCATGACGATGCCGAGGTGCGACTCCCCTCCCCGCAGATGCTCGTTGAGCCGGTGCTCGACGATGTAGCGCTGGGCCGCCGGCAGCCGCTCGGTGAACTTCTTGGCCTCCATGGCGTAGGTGAACGGCGGCAGATTGATGCGTTCCAGGCTGAAGGCCGGATCGCGGAGCGGCGCCCGCATGCTGATCCGCGGCTGCACGTTGTCCTGGCAACGCAGCGTGCCGCGCATGTGGCAGGCCCGGAGCCGGATCGAGAAGAACACCGGCTCGTTGCACGCCTCGGAGAGACCGAAGCCCTCCTCGACGAAGCGGGCGAAGGACTGCAGGCTGTTGCGCGGATCGAGCAGCGGGATCGACGATTTCAGCGCCGCCGCGTGGGTGCGCTCCTGCAGGATGGAGGCGCCTTCTCCATAGTCCTCGCCGATGACGATCAGCGAGCCGCCGCGCACGCCCGCCGAGGCCACGTGGGAGAGCGCGTCGGAGGCGACGTTGGTGCCGACCACCGACTTCCAGGTGACCGCCCCCCGCATCGGATAGTTGATGGACGCGCCCAGCAGCGCGGCCGCCGCCGCCTCGCTGCCCGACATTTCGAAGTAGATGCCCATCGGCCTGAGCAGCGACTCGTTGGCGTCGGCGAGGACGTCGAGCAGGTGCGAGATCGGCGCGCCCGGATAGCCGCCGACGTAGGACACGCCCGACTGCAGCAGCGCCTTGGTGATGGCGAGGATCCCCTCGCCGCGCAGGATGTCGCCGGCGCCGTAGCCGAGCTGTTTGACGTCCTCCGCGAACGACCGCTCACCCATGCCGCACCTCGCCAGGAAGGTCCGGGTATTGTGTCATAGAACCCGCGTGCTCACCCGCCGGCGCCCGACGGTCGTGGGCGGTGAGCCGGTGGTGCAGCCGGTCGAACTCGGCCCGCAGCTCGGCCAGCTCCTCGTCGGTCGAATTCTCCGGCGCGACCATCGCCGTGCGCGCCCCCTTCACGCCCCGGATCAGCTCGTCGAGCTTCAGGTGGATAGCCCGGGCGTCGACGGCCGACGGCGAGCGCGGCGCGCCCGCTCGGGTCCGTCGCCGTCGCGCCGGCGCCGAGGCTCCTCGTGACACGCGCCGGCCCCCCGGCCGGCGGCGAGGACCTCCGGC
>JBGPZN010000278.1:0-4955 GCA_041493815.1 Methylomirabilia bacterium | reverse complement strand
TGCCCACGCGCTGCCGCATGCCGCCCGAGAGCTGGTGCGGGTATTTCCGCTCGAAGCCGTCGAGGCCGGTCAGCTCGACGTAGCGGCGCGCGGTGAGGCGCCGCTCCGCCGCCGGCCGCCCCGCCTCCTCCAAGCCGAACTCCACGTTAGCCTGCACCGTGCGCCAGGGGAAGAGCGCGAACTCCTGGAACACCATCGCCGTCGGCGGCCGGCCGGCCGGCAGCTCGCCCTCGAACCCCACGCTGCCCGCGCTCGGCGTCAGCAGTCCCGCCAACAGGTTGAGCAGCGTGGACTTGCCACAGCCCGACGGTCCCACGACGGCCACCAGCTCTTCCGCCTCGACGGTGAACGTGACGGCGGCCAGCGCCTCCACGCTCTGGCCGCGACGATCCTGGTAGGTCTTGGCGACGCCGTCCACGAGGATTCTCACCGGCGCAGGCGGAAGCGCTGGATCTTGCCGGTCGCCGTCCTGGGCAGGTCGGCGACGAACTCGACGACGCCGGGCACCTTGTAGCCGACGGCGCGCTGGCGCACGAAGTCGCGGAGCTCGGCCGCGAGGGAGGGCGAGGCGGCGACGCCGTCCTTGAGCACCACGCAGGCGCGCGGCGTGATCAACCCACGGCCGTCGACCTCGCCGACCACGCCGGCCTCGAGCACCGCCGGATGCGCGACCAGGTGCGCCTCCACCTCCGCCGGCGACACCCACTGGCCGGCGACCTTCAGCATGTCGTCGGAGCGGCCCTCGAAGTACAACCACCCCTCGGCGTCCTGGCGGAACATGTCGCCGGTGCGCAGCCACTCGCCGAGCATCGTCTGGCGCGTCCGCTCGAGGCGGTTCCAGTAGTAGGGCGCGGTCGTCTCGCCCTTGACGAGCAGGTGGCCCACGGTACCGGTCGGCACCGGCGCGCCCGCGTCGTCCACCAGCCGCGTCTCGAAGCCGGGAATCACCTTGCCCGCCGCGCCCCGGCGCGCCTGGCCCGGACGGTTGGCAATGAAGTCGTGCAGTGCCTCGGTCGAGCCCACCACCTCCACCAGCTCCAGCCCGAAGCGGTCGGCCCAGGCGTCGAAGATCGCCGGCGGCAGCGCCTCGCCCGAGGAGACGCAGAACCGCAGCGAGGAGACGTCGAAGCGCCGCTCGGCCTCGCGCACCTCGAGCATGCGCGCGTAGAGCGTCGGCACCGCCAGGAAGATCGTGGGCCGCTCGGCCGCAATGACCTCGAACGCCCGCTCGGCCGTGATCCGCTCGGCCACGAGCACGCTGGCGGCGCCCACGCGCGCCGGAAAGTAGAGCGCGTTGCCGAGGCCGAAGGCGAAGTAGAGCTTGGAAGCCGAGAAGACCAGGTCGTCGGGGCCGAGGCCGAAGACGTTGACGCCCACCAGGTCGGCCGCCGCCACGAAGTCCTTGTGCGAGTGCACGGCGGCCTTCGGCTGCCCGGTCGAGCCCGAGGTGTAGCCCCAGTACACGATGTCTTCGCGCGACGTGGGCGCCGCCTGGACCACGGGCTTGGCCCGCTCCAGCGCCTCGTCAAAGTCGAGCGCGCCCGGCGGCCGGCCGCCCACGACCAGCACCTCGCGCAGCCACGGACATCGCTCGCGGACCGCGAGCACGCGCGGGGCCACCTCGGCCTCGACGACGGCCACCCGGGCGCGGCTGTCGTTGAGGAGGAACGCGTACTCCTCGGCGCTCATCAGCGTGTTGACGGGGACGGCGACGGCGCCGAGCTTGGCGGCGCCCCAGAAGACCGCGGGGAAGGCGGGCGAGTCGGTCAGCGCGAGCAGCGCCCGCTGCTCGAGCTCGAGCCCGGCCTCGGCCAGGGCCCCGGCGGCGTGGGCCACGCGATCGGCGACCTCACCGTAGGTGATCGTCCGGCCGGCGACGCGGAACGCGGGTCGATCGGCTCGGCCCTCGACCACGTGACGATCGACGAAGTAGGTGGCGACATTGAACGGCCCGGGCAGAGATTCCACCGGCGAAATTTTACACCACGGGCCCCCAGCAAGAACTTCCCGCCGACCGCCAGTTGTGCAATTCTGAAGGCTCATGCGCTATCGGATCCTGCCGCGGGCGCTGCGCTCGGCCAGCTTGCACGCGTGGCGCGGTGTCGTCGTGGCGGGCATCCTCGGCCTTGGCGTGCTGGCGACGTGGGCGTTTGCCCTCCACGTGGAGGCCCGCCGCCAGGCGCTGCGCGAGACCGGACGCAGCGCCGAGGTCCTCGCCCAGTCGGTCGCCCGCGAGCACGAGCGCCTCGTCGACGCTGCCCGCCAGCTTCTGCTCGGCCTGGCCCAGCGTCCGGAGATCGCGACCCTCAACCGTGGCACCTGCCCCACGCTTCTGGCCGGCGTCGTCCGCGCCGTTCCGGGCTACCTCGATCTCGTCGCGGTGAAACCAAACGGCGAGGTGTTCTGCTCCGCCCGCGGCACCGCTCGGCTGCCGGTGGGCATCGACGCCGCGGACGTGCGCCGCGCGGTGGAATCGGGCAACCCCGCCCGCGGCCACTACGGCATCGACCGCGCGGCCGGGCGGCCCACGGTCGCCCTGGCGACCCCGGCGATCGACGAGGCCGGCACCGTGCGGGCCGTGGTCATCGGCGCCCTGGACCTGGGCCAGCTCGAGCGCGCGATGGTGGAGAGCCCCCTGCCCGCCGGCGCCGCCATGATGCTCGTGGACGCCAACGGCGTGATCCTCACCCACCACCCCCAGCCCGAACGCTGGACCGGCGAGATCCTCGACGAGCCGCTCCGGCCGCTGCTCGTGGCCCACGGCGCCGGCCTCCTGGACATCACCTGGCTCGACGGCATTCCTAGCCTCGTACTGTTCGAGCCGCTGCTGCGCGAGACCGGCCGGGTGTACGACGCGACGATCGTGATCGCGCTGCCACGGCGGTCGGTGTTCGCCGCCGCCGACCGCCTGTTCGGACTCGAGCTGGCCGGGCTCGGCTTGCTCGCGCTGGCCGGGCTCGTCTGCGGCGCGCTGGTGATGGACCGGATGGTGGCGCGACCGGCCCAGGGACTGCTGCGGGTGATCCGCAGCCTCAACTCCGGCGACGTCAGGGCCCGGATGCGGCGCAGCGACGAGCGGCACGGCCTCGTCGGCCGCCTCGCCCGCAGCCTGAACGCCCTGGGCCGCCGCCTCGAGGAGCACCAGCAGGCGACGCACCATCTGGAGCAGCAGCTTCGCGCCGAGCGGGCGGCGCATCTGCTCGCGAGCCCGTCGCCGCCCGCCGAGCCGGCCGCCCCTGGGGCGACGCTCGCCGGATCCGACTCTTCGGCGCTGGAGGCGATATATGCGGCACCGCCGGCGGAGCTGGCTAACACGCCCGAGGAGCACGGCTGGGGACTGCGGGAGCCGCCGTTCGAGAACGCGCCGAACCCGCGCTTCCTGTGGCTGTCACCCACCCACTCCGACGCGCTGGTGCGGCTGACCTACGCGCTGCGCCAGCGGCGCGGCTGCGCCGTGCTGACCGGCGAGCCCGGCTGCGGTAAGACCCTGCTGACCCGGGCGGTCGTGCAGAGACTGGAGCCGAGCCGGTACGAGATCGGACTGCTGACGAACCCGCACGGCGGGCGCATCGACCTGCTCCGGCAGGTGCTCTACGAGCTCGGCGTGGAGACGGCCGAGACGCAGCGCACGGAGCTGCTGCGCGCGCTGCACGAGCTGATCGTGGGCAACGCCCAGCGCGGGCGCGAGACGCTGATCATCGTGGACGACGCCCAGCAGGTCGACGACAGGGCGTGGTTCGAGGAGCTGAGCTCGCTGCTGAACATCCAGACCAACGAGCGGACCCTGGTGACCCTGCTGCTGGCCGGCACGCCGGAGCTGACCGCGGCCATCCACCGCGTGCAGCACCTCGATCGGCGCGTGTCGATCCGCTGCGCGCTGGCCCCGCTCAACCTCGAGCAGACGGCCCAGTACATCCGCTTCCGGCTGACCGTCGCCGGCGGCGAGGCCTCGATGTTCGCGCGGGACGCGACGATGATGATCCACCAGGCCAGCCGCGGCATCCCCCGCGCGATCAACGACCTGTGCGACAGCGCCCTGCTGCTGGCGCGGCTGGACGGCCTGTCCGGCGTCGACGGCCCCGTCGTCCGGCGGGTCCTCAGCTCGACGCCGACGGCGCCGGAGACGCCGTCGGAGACGCCCCCGCACCGCTGAGCCTGGACTGCGCTACCTTCGGGTCGGCGATGCGCACCGTCTTCGAGGCCTTCATGGCGACCGCCGGGGCGGCGCCCGATCACGCGTTCCTGGCCGTGCCGGCGGCGCCGGGTCGCGCCTACCATCCCGACGGCGTGGAGTTCAGCTACGGCCGGACGCGGGCCGAGGCGCTGCGGTTGCGCGACGTCTACGCCGCGGCCGGCTACGGCCACGGCCACCGGGTGGCGCTGCTGCTGGAGAACCGCCCGGAGTTCTTCTTCCACTACCTGGCGCTGAACGCGCTGGGCTGCGGCATCGTGCCGATCAACTCCGACTACCGCCACGACGAGATGCGCTACCAGATGGACCACTCCGAGGCCGATCTCGTCGTGGCCGTCGGCAGCCGCGTCGCCGACCTCGAGGCGGGCGCGCGCGAGCGGGAGCGGCCGTTGCCGGTGGTGAGCGCGGACGCGATGCCGGCCGCGCTGCCCGAGCCGGGTGCGGCACCCCGCCCGGGCGAGCCGGGCCTCGACACCGAGTGCAGCCTGCTCTACACCTCCGGCACCACCGGCCGCCCCAAGGGCTGCATCCTGACCAACTTCTACTATCTGAACTGCGGACGCTGGTATCGCGACCTCGGCGGTCACGTGCGCTTGGAGCACGGCCGTGACCGCATCTACAACCCGCTGCCGCTCTTCCACATCAACTGCCAGGCCGTGAGCGCGACGGGCGCGATGCTGACCGCCAACTGCCTGATCCTGCCCGAGCGCTTCAGCCCGGCGCGCTGGTGGCGCGAGATCGTCGCGACGGGCGCCACCGTCGT